>NZ_JBFRVF010000028.1:0-977 GCF_041475025.1 Vibrio sp. 10N.222.49.C12
TTATTAATAGTAGTCAACCTTGACAGTTCTGCTCTTATTCGATAATTGATGCCTCGGCACGAGCTTCCCGTAACTCTCTTGTATTCAGTTTTTCTTCAAGCCAGATGTTCCTTACTGTTGAGTGACTGATCGAGATGTTAAATCGCTTTCTCATCTCACCACTGATCCTGATCGATGTTAGATGAGGTAATTTGAGCGTTAATGAGATGACGACATTTCGAGTCTTCTCATCGATGCGGTTACTGTGCCTTGGTTGGCCATACATACGTTTCAAAGCTAATGGACCGTGTGCTTCGAGAAGTTGACGGTTGTTGTGAATGCTTTTGACAGAGCAACCGCTCTGCCGAGCCGCTTCTCTCACATTGCCTAACTCCTTGGCAAGTTCAATAGCATCGAGCTTTTTCTGAACTTCTTCCCCGTATTCTTTCCTAGAGCTAGGCTCAACAAGCTCTTTAATGGACAGCTCTCGGTCAGCAAAGTAAGCGGTGAAGTTACCATCAAGTTGCTTACGTAGCTCAACTTGTTGACTCACGATAGAGTGCCTTAACGGAGAGGTAATTTGGTACATTGCGTTACCATAACTGAAGGTATGGTCCCGACGGATTTTTCGATATTCTTTTTGGATACATATCGCATCGAGGTTTAGGTGTTTCGGAACGGGCCTATGTTCCGAGCGCACCTGCTTAGCGTTGACCGTGAGGGTTGTCGCCCAATAGTCAGGGATGAAAGTGTTTTGCAGGTAGTCATTTGCGCTATTCATATCGGAGACCCCCGCCAGTCTTAACTCAGGGACAAGACGATCTTGGAATGTATCGAAGGCGCGTTCGATACGACCTTTTCCTTGGGGGGAGTTGGCAAAAATAATTTCTATACCAAGCTCTTCGCAGGCTCGTTGCATCTGAGAGAAGTGGCAGCGTTTTGGTCCACCAAAGATACCCGCTCTATCGACATAAAGCGTCTTAAAAAGCCCTTTTTTT
>NZ_JBFRVF010000029.1:0-1042 GCF_041475025.1 Vibrio sp. 10N.222.49.C12
GCTTATATCGAAAAAAAGGGGCTTTTTAAGACGCTTTATGTCGATAGAGCGGGTATCTTTGGTGGACCAAAACGCTGCCACTTCTCTCAGATGCAACGAGCCTGCGAAGAGCTTGGTATAGAAATTATTTTTGCCAACTCCCCCCAAGGAAAAGGTCGTATCGAACGTGCCTTCGATACGTTCCAAGATCGTCTCGTCCCTGAGTTAAGACTGGCGGGGATCACCGATATGAATAGCGCAAATGACTACCTGCAAAACACTTTCATCCCTGACTATTGGGCGACAACCCTCACCGTCAACGCTAAGCAGGTGCGCTCGGAACATAAGCCCGTTCCGAAACACCTAAACCTCGATGCGATATGTATCCAAAAAGAATATCGAAAAATCCGTCGGGACCATACCTTCAGTTATGGTAACGCAATGTATCAAATTACCTCTCCGTTAAGGCACTCTATCGTGAGTCAACAAGTTGAGCTACGTAAGCAACTTGATGGTAACTTCGCCGCTTACTTTGCTGACCGAGAGCTGTCCATTAAAGAGCTTGTTGAGCCTAGCTCTAGGAAAGAATACGGGGAAGAAGTTCAGAAAAAGCTCGATGCTATTGAACTTGCCAAGGAGTTAGGCAATGTGAGAGAAGCTGCTCGGCAGAGCGGTTGCTCTGTCAAAAGCATTCACAACAACCGTCAACTTCTCGAAGCACATGGTCCATTAGCTTTGAAACGTATGTATGGCCAATCAAGGCACAGTAACCGCATCGATGAGAAGACTCGAAATGTCGTCATCTCATTAACGCTCAAATTACCTCATCTAACATCGATCAGGATCAGTGGTGAGATGAGAAAGCGATTTAACATCTCAATTAGCCACTCAACAGTAAGGAACATCTGGCTTGAAGAAAAGCTGAATACAAGAGAGTTACGGGAAGCTCGTGCCGAGGCATCAATTATCGAATAAGAGCAGAACTGTCATGGTTGACTACTATTAATAAGACTATGACAGAGTCCTTCGGTAATTAGACCGTCAACCTCCCTCGGTAATCACA
>NZ_JBFRVF010000030.1:0-112236 GCF_041475025.1 Vibrio sp. 10N.222.49.C12
CGCCATGCTCGGCGCACCATTAAAAAGGCCACTCGATTGAGTGGCCTTTTGTTTATTGGTTCAGAGTGCTTATAAGCGGTTGAGCGTTATAAACCTTGAACGCTCTTTGCGTTAGAAGCTATAAGCCTTACAGCCCATAGACATTGAACCCTATAAACCTTGTACGCTATAGACCTTGCACGTACTGAGCATTAGTTCGAACTTCAACCATCTGCTCTAGGTTCTGTTGTGAACCTTCAACGCCGTTCAGTAGCGCTTCGAAATGCTTGATAAGCTCAACTTTGTCTTTCACTTCTTTAGAACCTGCACCGATGTTGGTTAGGTCAATGAAGAACTCGTCGAACAGACCAGAGAAGTCAGTTACTGCGTCGTGGTTCAAGAACTGCTCGTGGTTGTAAATGCTTGGGTAGCCACCCTTCTGTTTATCAACCGCAAAAGAGATGCCTTTCACGTTGGTAATCGTGGTCGCTTTCTCACACTTCAACATACAACCTGCTTCGATGCTTGGCTTGTTACAACCCACGGTTCTTTGGAAGAAACACTGACGGCTGGTCATCATCAAGATTGGGTGGTAAATGCTGTAGAACAGTTTGAAGTTCTCTGGGCGGCGAATATGACGAATCTGACCTTTGTTGATCTCGTTCGAAATGAATGCGCCTGCACAGTTCAGCTCTTCTTTCAGAGTAACCAGTGCGTGAGAGTTGGTCGTGTTCATGAACGGGCCTGCAACCCACTCAATACCCATCTCGTAAGCTTTGTAAGCAATACCCGTGTTGTTGGTTACGATGCGAGCTGGCTTGATCTCTTCAAGAATACGAACCGCTTCGTCGTAATCTTTACCGATCAATACCGCTGGGAACCAAGGAATCAAACGTGGGTTTGCTGCCAAGATGTTGATGTACTTGTTACAACGCTTCTTGAAGCTTTCTGGAAGTTTGAAGTAAACATCCGCGTCAGTCACGTCACACAGGTGTAAGTCTTCTACATCGGCGATAAGCATCGACATAGTCGGCTTCTCGTTCACTTTAGGGTGCTGAGGCAGTGCTGGCACTTCAACGTGCTTAATCACTTCCACAGAGCCGTTCAGAATGAAGTCGATCTCGTCTTTTAGGTCTGAAACTTCTTTTAGAGGAATCAACAAGCCTGCATCCACTTCACTGAAGTCGTGGCTTTCTAGCGTGTGAACTGCACTCTTCACGTTTTTGAAGCGCTTCTCAAGTAGCTCTTGAGTAATCGCCTTCTCTTCAACCGCTTTCAATAGCGATTTAGATTGAAGAGTAAAGTTCTCTTTTGGCGTGTTCACAGTCACCGTAAATGGTTGACCCACTTTTGCGCTGAACGACAGTGCTACTGGTGTCTTGCGAATATCAAGGAACTCGATCTTGTCACGCATTTCGTTACCAAGAACGTCTTTCGCTTGGTGAAGTTCGTTGGTCACTTCTTGAATCTGTACAACTGAGATTTCGTTGTTCTGCTCCGTCGCTTTTTCAACAGCGTAGTTCATGCTGTTGTCGCGCGGGTTATCGATGAACATGTCTTTCGTTAGGTTGCCCTTTAGGAAAGAGTTGGTGAAATCACGGTTGAATACTTTGTGTAGGTTCGAATCGTCTTCGATCAACAAACCACTTTCTACAAAGCTATCAATTTGTTTACGCCATGTGTCTACCACAGTGTAAACGTAGTGTGCGCCTTTAATACGGCCTTCTACTTTCAATGAGTCGACTTTCGCATCAACCAATTCAGGTAGGTCGTAGTAAGCTGAGTTATCTTTCAGGTTAAGTGGGAACTTGTTGCCCGCGTTGGTGATTTCGTACTCATCACGACACGCTTGGCTACAACGACCACGGTTACCTGAGTTACCCACACTTACTGAGCTTGAGTAACATTGACCAGAGAATGCGATACACAGAGCGCCGTGTACGAACACTTCGGTTAATACGTCGTGATCGTGTGCCACTTCCGTCAGCATCTTGATTTCAGGCAGGTTCAACTCACGAGACAAGTTAACGCGCGTCGCGCCAATCTTAGACAAGAACTTAATCTGGCCTTCGTTGTGCGTAGTTAACTGAGTCGACGCGTGAACGTCTAACGATGGGAAATGCTTCTTAACCAGGTTGAATAAACCCAAGTCTTGAACAATGATGCCGTCCACTTTGGTGTTCACAAGCTGGTTCAGCAGTTTGGTGATGCTCTTAGTCTCGTGCTCCAGTAGCACAACGTTAAGAGTCAGGAACACTTCACAGCCGTATTCATGAGCAAGGCGAATCACACCATTCAATTCGTCTAACGACAGGTTAGAGGCTCTGTTACGAGCGTTGAATGTGTCTAAACCACAATAAACTGCATTAGCACCCGCTACGATGGCGGCTTTTATCGCTTCTACATCGCCACCTGGGGCTAATAACTCAATTTTTCTGCTCATTTTTGAAGTCGCTCACTTACTTATAATTTTTAAGCCGCGTATTCTACCCACATCACGATCTCTTTACCACCGTACAACACTTTTCAAACTAAATGACCTCAATAATTCCGAACGAATCCGATCTACCTATCCTTTATTCTTTACGCCGTTGCCCTTATGCAATGCGCGGACGAATGGGCATCGCACTATCACAGCAAAAAGTGTTACTTCGAGAAATCGTTACCAAAGACAAGCCTAGCGAACTATTGGCCAGTTCGCCAAAAGGAACAGTGCCTGTATTGGTGTTACCCAATGGACAAGTCATTGAACAGAGCTTGGATGTGATGAACTGGTCACTTCAACAAAACGATCCTCAAGATCTTCTGCGTTCAAGCAATCCAACGCTTAGCGAACAAGTTCAGCAGCTCATTAAAACCAACGATGAAGAATTTATTGGTCACTTAGAAAGGTATCGTGCATCGGTTCGTTACCGAAACATCGATGTTGAACAACGCCGACAAGCCTGCGAAACCTTCATTAAGCAGTTAGAAGTGCGACTTACCGATCAGCCCTACTTTTTTGGAGAAAGCCCAAGCTTGGCCGATTTTGCGGTGATGCCTTTCGTCAGTCAGTTTGTGCGAGTCGAAAAGAAGTGGTTTGTGAAATCGGAATATCAAAACGTAGGACGTTGGTTAAGAGCGCACCTTGAAAGTAAGCTCTACACCCAAGTCATGAAGCAATACCCTTTGTGGAATGAAACCAAGCAAGATTGTCTTTTTGGTGGATAATGGTAATTCAAAGATAGAGAAAGCGTAGTAATCAAGGTAAGTACGTGACACTGTATCTTCTTTGTAATGAGCAGATATTCAAAGGCTTAACTGGGTTTCCGTTGTCTCTTTACCGGTAACTACTGTCTCTTAACTAGCGACCACAGTCTAAGCTAAGCCTTTTGTTCATTTTAAACCAATCACTTAATCGCAATCGAAATCTCGACTTCAGTTTCACCTTTGTAGAATTCGAAATCTGTTGTGTAAGCTCGAACATGTGGGCAGTCTGCTGCGTTGAAATACGCCCACACTTCACCCCATAGGTCGATCACAGCTTGCGGTAATTCACCCTCAGCAGAAAACGTTAAGTACTTGCCTGCTTCGATATTGGTTTCAACTAGATTATCTAAACTATTATCGGTAAGCGCATTGGTACACGCGATAACATCAAACTCGCCCGTAAAATCTGACTCGTAGTTGGTGTAAACGCCGTATACCTTTGAGTCTGGGGTCAGCTTGGGAAAAGCTTGTTCGAAAAAGCCTTGCCACAATTGCCCAATTTGCGCCTTAGCCGGATCAACCTCATCGGTATTGTTGGTTCTTACCGAGAAACCATATGCTTTTACCGCTTCTAATATTTGTTCTTTCACTCTTCTATTTCCTAAGCCATTTTCTTAAACCAGAAGGTTCAGTACGCGTTGAATCGAATTCTAATCTTGAATCTCTTTGTGTCCACATTTTTCACAGACAAGGTGACGAGAAAACTCATCCATTGACGCGACAAACGGGCCAAGGAACCAACCTTTTATCATGCCTGCCCAAAACTCACTTCGCTTTTGGTTAGGTTTGTCTGCAAACGCACTCGTCTTTCTGACCAACACAACAACATGTTGTGTCTCTTCTCTGCACGCGGTGCAATAGCATTGTTCTATGGTTCTATTCATTTGAAAGCCTATGACGTTTTGAATGAAACATGCTGAAAGTGAGGGTTGTCGACACAGACATCCAATGTCGCTATTTGAGTTAATACGACAAGTTGTTGCTCGCCTTGAGTACTGACTTTAATGCACTCTTCACGGCTGTCATTGCGCTGGGTATCTAACCCGACACATTCAATCTGCTCGCCAGACTTCAGCGTTAACTTGATTGGGTATCGGTGCATACACACAATTTCAATATAATCGTAATCGTTGCAACTAATCATAATACCCCTCCAATTCATCCACCACGCTAATGCGACACGCCATACTATGCAATATGCATATAATCAATAAGTTACTCGTATCACAATCGCATTGCCATAATCAGATTATTGAGTAATTTGTTAAATTTAATCTCGTTCTCACCATTCACATTTCATCTGGGAACGACAATTTAAGGCTTCAAGAATCCTTTCCAATAATGGTACAAACCACCAATGTCTGAAGAACACATTAGCGACATTGCGCCTTTGATTTGTTCTTCGCTCCATTCCCACCATTTCATTTCTAGCAACTGAGCGATTTCAGTCTCATTGAAACGATAACGGATATGGCGTGCTGGGTTTGAACCGACAATCGAGTATGGCGCGACATCTTTAGTCACAACCGCTCGACTTGCGATGATGGCTCCGTCACCAACCTTAACACCACTCATGATCATGGCTTCTGTACCAATCCACACATCGTTACCAATCACGGTATCACCAAAGCGTTCAAAGCCGTCTATCGCACCTTCAAACTTCTCATCGTCTTGATAGAAAAACGGGAAGGTACTCACCCACTGATTTTGGTGGCCTTGGTTGCCCGCCATCATAAACACAGCGCCAGAACCAATCGAACAATAGCTGCCGATGATCAGCTTATCGATGTCGGTTCTATCCGGTAATAGCTGTGCTCGCCCACGATGATGTTTGGGTTGGTCACTTATTCTTTGAGTGACTTTCCAACAAACGGGCTCTCAAAATAGTTTTTCATTTTTGTACTCTTAGTTTCGTTCTTTTAGTTAGGTACTTTTGTTGCGTGTCTATGGTTTTAACTTGTTTATCTTAGTGTAAAGGCAAACGTGCCCTATCGACCGCCTGCAATATCAATAAATGAGCCGGTGACATACGAAGCTTCATCCGATAATAACCATGCGATAGAGTTCGCGACTTCTTCTGGTGTGCCACCTCGTTGTAACGGTAACTGTGAAGCTAGTCTGTCTACGCGATCTGGCTCTCCGCCGTCTGCGTGCATCTCAGTATAAATACAACCTGGCCTTACGCCATTCACTCGGATGTTACGTGAAGCCAATTCAAGCGATAAGCCCTTGGTGAGTGAATCCATCGCACCTTTCGATGCAGCGTAATCCACATACTCAAACGGTGCGCCAGTACGAGAAGCGGCAGACGATACATTCACAATCGAACCCGCGCCATCGGCTTGTTTGATAAAGGCTTTACTGCACAGAAAGCAGCTTGATACGTTGGACTTCATCACCTTTTCAAAGCGATCCAATTCAATATCAACCAATGGTGACTGGGTAAACAAGATCCCGGCATTATTAACCAAGTGAGTCACTGGACCTAGCTTGTTACGAGCAATCTCGAATAAGGATTTCACGTCCGATTCAACAGACACATCCGCACGCACACTAATCGCGGTTCCGCCTTGTTCGCGAATCTCATTCACTAGATCTTCAGCTCGCGACTCATTGTGTATGAAGTTAACGCATACAGCATAGCCTTGACTGGCCAACAATTTAGACGTCGCTGCGCCAATGCCTCGGCTTCCGCCGGTTACAACCACTACCTTGCTCAATGAAACCTCCTAATGTTTACTTATTCTGTGCAACCTGATTATTCGATACGACCTAGTTGTTCGTGACAAACTGATCGTATCGATACAAACTAATTTTTCGATACGATCTGAACCCACTGCGATCGCCACGCCGGCGCTTCGAATGGGTCTGGCCAAAACTCAGTTTGCTTTTGAATTAAACCGTCAACCACCGTGTGAAAGGTGATCACTCGGCCTTTCAACACACTGTCAGTGACCGAAATGTCCGTGACTACCGTATCACCTTCACAGACAATCGAATTGAGCGTGAATTCCCAAACACCATTGGCTGGGTATTCAGTATTGATTGCAGTGAAGTTGTCGCGCCCTAACGTCAATTCAGACGACTGCGGCCAATAGCCTTCAAAATCTGCGGTTAGCCATTCACCTGCCTTTGCAAAATCATTACTGCGCATTGCATCCCAAAATCCCAATACCACTTGTTTTGGTGTCATTATTCTTCCTTAAAGTTATTTACGTGTGGTGATTTTTAAATGTCTGCTTCGTTATGCGTACTTGCTAATGATCGTTAAAAGATCATCGACACTGTTAGCAATGTAATCGGGCTTGGTTTGCCAATTTTCAGGTTTCGATCGGCTATAACCTGCTGCAACGGCAATCACTTTTGCGTTTTTACCCAGCGCGGCTTCAATATTGCGAGCAAACTGTGTGTCCGCTTCATGGTCACCGATGTACATCAAACAAAGCTCGTTAGTCGGATCGGCGCCAAATATGTTCTCGACACATTTCACCCCACCAAATGGATGGGGTTTTTGGTTACCGTTCGAGACATCGTCATAGCCCACGACCGATTTAAACAAATCGCCGATGCCATAACTGTCGAGCACACCACGAATATTCAATTGAGAGTTTTGAGAGCAGATCCCATGAGGAAGATGAGCAAACTGATTAACCACGGTTTCCATTCCTTCAAACAAGGCAACGGCTGTTTGGTTTTTCTCTTGATGCTCTGCCCACATTCCACCAGCGATCAACATTTCGTCATGGGATAAGCCGTAATAATCGACATATAAGGCTTGCCAGTTTTTAGCCCCGTGGTTGGCTTCATGATAAAGCGCTTCGCTAAGCAAATATTTAGGTAAGTTGTCGCCTGACAAGTGTGGCGCGACTAAAGAGATAATGTCTTTTGTGATTGCGATATTCTTTGGAACGGAATTGACTATGGTTCCATCGTAATCCCACAGGATGGCATCTAACTTCATACACTATCTCTTTGTTTCGATTAGTAATTTGAATTTATCATTCATAAGCCTATTTAGGGCAATTTTATTGTCTTGAATTTCGAAATTTGTCGAATAGAAGCAAAGCTAGAGAACAAACCGTTACTAGCAAACAAAAACCAAACAGTGTTTGCTCACATCACTGCTTTATCAATTGCAATATATGCGTATAATCCCTGCTCCATTGCGCTATCGCCGTTAAAAATAGCGCCATTCAACATTTTTAATGAGTACCCAATGTCGAAACTATTTTTCAAAGGCCGTATCGAAACAAGACAGAACCACGTTCTTGCTGGCTACAACGTAAACCGCGATGTGAAAGCGGGTACTGAAGAATCTCCAATCGCAGTAATGGTTCAAACTGAAGCGCGCAAAGCAGAAGTTGAAGCACTAGCCGCTGAAAATACTATCTTCGTTACTGTTACAGTCGACGCAGACAAAGAAGAGAACACCATCGAGCTTGATACTCTACTGAACAAGCCAAAAACGATGACGTTTGAAAAGACCCCTAACCGTAACGATCCGTGTTCTTGCGGCAGCGGTAAAAAATACAAGAAGTGTTGTGCATAAGGCTTCTCACTCAAACTGCCAATAGCACGATGAGTTAAGTAATATCTAACGGGAAGATCATTGAGGTCTTCCCGTTTTTATTTGCCTAAGCCAAACTCACAAACTCAGTCGAGGTTGTCTGGTGTATTCAGATATGTTCCACATTGGGTACATTTGTAATCACCTGTCGCGCCCGAACCTGTAACACCAAAAGATAGAAACTCCGATAAAATTCGTTGGAGTAAGCTCGGTTCTTTATCTTCAGCTTGTGGTGCCTTTTGCACTTGGCTACTGAACATCGTGTACCTATGCAGTGTAAGTTCCTTACAGTTACAGCAGAACGCTCTCGTCTTCTCACTTCCATACATAATATCTATCGCCTTAACTCAAAGCACAAACTAAACATATGGCAAATATGCCACACGTAGAGTTAAATCTATATATTTTCATGAAGTTATGAGCAAATTAAAGCGTTTCAAAGAAAGGTAAGCTCTCGACTGTTAAGTGACGTGTTGATGAACAAAGTTATTCAATTCAGTCACACTTCTGATGATGTAAACCTCTTTCTCTTTAGCGCGCAATTCTAACTGCGCTTTAAAGTCGTCATTCCAAAATTTAGGACACAGTTTTAGTGTCTTATAACTTTGTATCGTGCCTTTTATAACTGAACTTCCATCAGGCCAGCCTTCAGGTTTAACGAATAGACCTTTGAGCATTCTCTTGGTTACAAACCAGTAGCTAATTGAATAAGGAAGGTCGATATAAACCAAGGTATCAGCTGCATCTAAACGTGTGTTGAACGAGCCTAGAGGGCCAAAACCATCGATGATCCAGCTTTCTGACTTAAGTATGCTCTCATGAGCCTCCTCAAATACTTCACGTTCAACAAACTCTCCGTTGGCCTTGTAAACAATAGAGTCCAACTGGTGAAGCTCTATCCCTGTAGCTAGTGCTAACGCCTTGCTGACTGTGGATTTTCCACTCCCAGGCTTGCCAAAAACCGCGATCTTTTTCATATGACTTCCTCTATTCAGATAAAACCCATAAGACAGCGACAAAAAACCCACCTTACGGGTGGGTTCGATAAACAAAGCGCATCAACAATCCCACCATTCCTATGGAATGATGATAATTCGTTGGTTAGATTGCGCTAAATTCAGTTTCATAAAACTACTTTTATATACTGTTGCTTAGTTGTCAACACAATAACTAATGGGCGATATCATCGTCATATCGCACACATTAATAGTCTTAATGAGTGCTTATTGATCTTGGTTATTTTGCTTTCTTTTTCGCCACTGTCGCTTCTGATAGCTTGCTTAGTACACCCGATACTTTCTTAACGACCTCGTCACAGCCATTGATCGCGTGACGCTCTACCAAGTAATTAGGATCGTTGTAAGACAACCATACTTTCTTATTAGAATCCTCAGTGACTAACACCTTCTGCGGTAAATCTATCGCGACTTCTTGAGCACATTGCATTAATGGTGTCCCTACTTTCGGGTTACCAAAGATGATGACTTCCGTTGGTCTCAATTCAAGATCGACCTTACTCGCGTTTTTCTGATGGTCGATTCTCGCAAACAAGGTCAAACCTTTGCTCTTGGCAATTTCTTCAAAGCGGTCAGCGGTCTCTTTCACTGAATAATTACTTTGGTATTTAATCAAACCATCAGAAGCCGCAGCTGAAAATGATGCCGAGAGTAAAATGGCGCATAGTGGTAGTAATTTTTGCATCGTCACCTCTGAGATTTAACCTAATCAAACTTACATTCATAGCGCCACTTCCAAATTCAGCGACGTAACCCATGTCAGTATAGACGCGATTCCATTCTCAGTTTGCAGAGAGGATCACTTTTCTAATGCGTCTTATTATCATCAGTTTAGGTGGGGATTTTTTCAAAAGTTAAACACACGATCAGTGCCACGACTTAGTCCCACATTTCTCACACTGGTATTCGTAATCACTGTCGACGTAAAAGCCGGGAACATTATGGTCACCTTTAAACAATAACGTCATCAGGTACTCCATCAACACGCCTAACTTCCATTGTTTCTTTTCAAATTCAGCGTCCGCTTTAGATTCAGCATCGGAAGCGCTAACAGCAAGGTGCGGGGTAAGTGCGTCGCACTGCTCACAGTGATAAGGGTGTTTAATATACTTATTATCAAGCATTTATATAAGCCAACTGATATTTATAAATTTGATACATACTAACAACTTATCACTCGGTTCTCGAACTTATTGTTGTCCACTAGATCTTTATTTGAAAGAAATGAGACACAAGGTAAGTGCCATGCATCTTGAATCAGTTACCATCGAGATCTCCCTCATTGAAAAGCTAAAGCTATTCTTACGCTAAGGTATGAAATTAACTTTTACTTTAATAGCCCTTTTTCCGCAGCACCTTCAAGTTGCACTTCTAGCTCTTTCCATAAGGCACGACTGCCTTTAGAAATACGCTCGCCATTGAAGGTCAGTACTTTGTCTTTGGATATGTTGTGCTTCTTCCAGCTGTGACCACCACCATGGATGTTATGAAGCAAAGGCGGCACTCTATCGATCGCCTTACAAAATCTAGCTTCTGGTGACTCACCGGCTTCGAACTCAAGCCATAAATCCAAATACTCGCTTGTTGAATGGCTCGGCAATGATTTCAGCAACCGCTCGACGCAGTTTCTCTCTTTGAGCTTGTTTTCTTCGGTTTCACTGGCATAAATGATGGTGTCTCCGGCATCGATTTCCCCAAGATCATGAATCAGCAGCATCTTCATTACTCGCGTAATATCGATTTCTTCATTGGCATAGTCTTTCAACATGAGTGCGCTCAAACAGACGTGCCAACTGTGCTCAGCGGAGTTTTCATATCGATCCAATCCAACCGGTTTTGTCTGTCGATGAACATCCTTTAATTGTTCAATCTCGACCATGAATTGCAGAATGCCTTTGATTTCTTCCACGATGAGCTTCCTTAACTTAAGTTGATGATTTAGCGGTGCGGAGGGTTAACCTAACGAAAGAGAAGCGTTACTCCCAATGAACCGACATTTTGTAATACGCAACACCCGATGGTTGTGGGCTAAGCTTATCTACCTGTTAGCCATAGGGTGTTCAGGATTTAACTGAAGCAGATCCCACAAGTTACCGTAAAGATCTTCAAACACAGCAACGGTGCCGTAGCCTTGCTCTTTAGGCTCTCGGACAAAGTTAATGCCCAAAGACGTCATACGTTCGTAATCACGCCAGAAGTCATCGGTGTTTAAGAATAGGAATACGCGTCCACCAGCTTGGTTGCCGATGAAATCGAGTTGCTCTGGCTTGGAAGCTCTAGCAAGTAACAGGCTCACACCGGTTGAATTTGGTGGAGCAACAACAACCCAACGCTTATCTTCTTCTGGCAGATACGTGTCTTCGATGAGATCAAACTTAAGCTTGTTTACATAGAAATCAAGCGCTTCATCGTAGTCTTTTACCACGAGTGCAATGTGGACAATATTCTGTTTCATAACATACCTTGTTGGGGTTTTAGCTGCGTGGAATGATGCCATGAAGCAGGTAAAGACACTAGGTGTCGCATCATAAATCGTAGTATCTCGTCCGTCACAATCTAAAAGGTATACATCATTTATAACTGCCAGAATCCGAGCTCGACGCCACCTTGAATGACAATGGCACACATCCCGTGACGTGGTAACTCCATTGGCGGCACCGCAACTTCGGCGCCTAGTTTCTCGGCTGCAGTTACTGCAGACTGAATATCCTCAACCAACGTGTAATGACGAACAGTTGGTTCTTCAGTTTCACGAAGCGGTGCTCGAATGCCAATTACCCCGCCATTAGATAGCTTTGCAGTGCGCGCCCCACCAAGGTTCACATCTGCACCACTGAATTTCACGTTGTAGAGCTGAGCGTATGTTGCACAAACGACATCGACCTCTGGGGTAACCACTTCAAGATATTGAACCTTCATCAAATTTCCTTCTCGTGTTCTTTAAGACTCTCAACCTGCATACAGCTGTGCAGGTGTTTCTCATCAATAATTTATTACTAAGCAATTCGACCGCGCATGATAAATTGCGGGCCTGCTGCGCCACCTAAATACTGTTGATTGATATCTTCGAAGCCGCCTTTCTTATAACAGTTGAATGCTGCCGGATTTTTGCAATTCACAGTTAAGTAAATCGACTCATACGCTGAGTAATTCGCTTTTAAATACGGAAACAAAGCCTTCACCGTGCCTGTTCCTAAACCTTTACCTTGCTGGTTTTTATCAAGCACAAAAGCTCTCAAGCCAATGCTTCCTTCAGGGCAGAATTCGTAGTGCTCTGCGTAAGCGATATCCAGCTTAAAGAAACCAACAACTTCGTTATTAGACTTAATCACGTGCAAGTGCGTGGTTTCACTGCCGTCTAATAAAAACTCTGCAGCTGTACCAGCGAACTTGACCTGTTCATCGGCGAGTTGGATGGCCTGAACTAACGCCACATGTGATTCTTCAAGCCTTTCGATAGTTATCATTGTTGTTCCTTTTTATACAAACCACATAGTCCCTTATTGAGAGGCGGGAGAAGTTCTAACCTCGTAAGCCAATTAGGTTACCAAATGGGTCCTCTACTTGGCACATGATTAGCCCACCTTCTATGGCCATTGGACCACGATATAACGTTGCTCCAATTGACTGAAAATAAACAAGAGATTCTTCAACGCTGTCGACTGACCAATACAGTACTGTTCCTTTTTTACCTGCATTAACTTTACTGTCGGCTTGCACAACTTCAATAGAGAACCCATTAAGATCCAAAACTGTAAAATCAGAATCTGGATGATAAATGGCAACGGCATGTGGAAATGCTTTCTGGTACCAGTTCAGCCCTTCTTCAATATTTGGGACATGGACAAGGATAGCGATTGGACTCAAATTTACCTCTTCTTCGTTGTTACCGATTATTCAGGATAAAACAAGTTAGTCTGAACCGACTAGAGCTCATCGCTAGTGTCTCGAGAACCGTAGTTTGGGAAGTTGATATTAAGAACGTTATCGTCCTCAAGCGTGAATAGAACACTTCCATTCTCTACACCGGTTTCGTTCCTATCTGAACAACCTAGAAACAACTCCCAATCAAACGAATATTGAACTCGATATTGATTCGCATTGATGTGTAGAACGTCTTTGATTTTAATGCCGTTCACCACATGTGCCATATCATCGATGTATGACAGATCAGGGATTAACTTTTCTTCGAAATCACTCTTATGCTCGGTTAAGAAATTGACCAGTTCAGAACATAACTCGGAGCCATGAACCAATGGTTTAGACAGACTAGAAAACAACATTTCTAAATACTCCAAGGATTGTTTTGATATTGGGAAGATGCACGCGAATCTGTTACAAATTCAAGCTCAGCCAGCGCGAACCTTTAAGGCTAAACGTTACTATTATCCGAGCTATTAAACGAGTACATTCGAACTTCATCTCGAGGAAACCAGCCCAATTTTTCGTAAAACTGTTGAGCATTGATGTTGTCGTTATAGACAAACAAGTGGGTCTTCGGGATACCTAACCCTGCAAGGGCGTTGACCGCCTCTGCGACAAGCTTACAACCTAACTTTTGCCCTCTGAAGTTGGCCGAGACAGCTAAATGTTGTAAATACCCACGACGTCCATCCGTACCGACCAACACAGCGCCAATGATCTCGTTGTTGCTTTCAGCCACAAAACTTAGACCGGGGTTACGATCTAAATAGCTCGCAATGCTTTCTTTCGAATCGGCATCGCGAATACTCATGCCTTCTGTCTGGCACCACAACGCGATCACTGAGTCGTAGTCTGAAATTGCCATTTCCCGAATGTTGACCAATCTACTCTCCTTGTATAAACGGGCGCTTAATACGCTACTTTTTGACGAGCGACTTGGTGAGAAACGATAGCGAGGAATCTACAGGGTAATTTTCTAACACCATCTGGCATTCATACCCTCGTTTCTCATAGAAAGGCTTAGCTTGGAAACTTAATGTATCGACCAATGACGACGTACAACCTTGAGACTTCGCATACTCTTCAATACGCTCAAGCAGCTCACTGCCGACTTGCTTTCCTCTCATCGAATCGTCAACCCAGAGGAACTTAATCAGTAACCAGCTTCCCCAAAGGTCAGCGATAATGCCACCGACTTTGTTACCTTCTTCCATCGCGTAGTACGCAACTTGAGACTTGGGGATCCCTTCCAGAAACGGTGTGTTGTGTTTGATTAACCCGCCTCGGACTTCATTAATGTCGTCATCGGAAGGTTCAATATCTAATTGGTATTCCATTGACTTCCTATCTATAGATTAACGGCTTATGTAACATGTTCGATGCACTTACTAGCAGATAGCTAAACCACTAAAGTGAGTTACTTATACAAGCTAAACTTCTTTGTAAATTCACGCAGGGTTTCAGTGTCACCAAATAAGCATACTCCGAGATACTCTAAGTCTGCTTCTTTGGTTTGCTTAGTTCTTTGCTGTTGCTCGATGGAGCCACCTTCGATCATCGTACTCGTGAAATCGGTAAATTTGATACCACGGCTAATAGCCTCTTCACGTACTTTTCGAAGCTTGTTTGAATTGTCGGCTTTCAAAACAATGAAAGGATAGTGAGACAAATTAGGGTGAGTGCCGTCATCCATATCTTGATAGTCGACGTAACAGGTTTCACCCTCGTTCAATTGATTCGACAAGCCAACACTTAAATGCCCTAGTACATTCAGCGTTCTTCCCAAATCCATCTTCTTACTTAAAACAGCAATAAATCGTTTCTGGTTTTCATCTGGCAAAGTGCTCACAGTGTCCCCCTTATTTGTTTGCGAAAATACATTAGCTATATAACGTATTACCGAGGTGTAGACATTGCAAGTGCTTCATCTAGGAGCTTCTGACTCAGTAAAATTGGTTTTGAATGTAAATGCATAAGGCGAATCACCCACTTCTCTTAGATGCTCTAACCGCTCGATGGCTTCATCAAGGCTCGGAATATGTTCATCATCAACCCACCAAAGAACATACGTATCTTCAGTTAAACGATGAAACCATTCGTTTTTTCTTCGCATGAAGTCGCGATGGTGAGTTCTAAACATGAAGTTCTTTAACGAGTCTACTGAATCCCACACCGACATATTGACGATCATATTCGGATCATCGAACGCTTTTATATTGGTCGCATCACCAGATTCGTCTTTAAGACGCCAGACAAATCCCTCACTGCTTTCGGCTATGCCATTAACAAGATCCAAATTATCGATAAAGTCTTTGATTTCTGGTGCATCTAAAGCGTACTTCGCTAGAGCAATATTTAACTGAGCTAATTTCACAATGCTTCTTCCTTGAATGATTATGATAAAAATAGAGAACGCTGCGATAAGCAATAACCATTCGCCAATCTCAGATCCTCACTGATACTTTACACCGTAACACGAAAGCTAAATTGATTGTTTTGTTATTGATTTCATTACATCCAACTTTTTATGTAGTCGCTGATAAGTTCATTGGCTTTGAAAAAAGGGCTAATTGGAAGTGTGAGGTTCAGTTGTTCAATATCTACAACCTCACAGCCATTTAAAGCCTCGAATTCAACCCAAGAACATTCATCTACTTTTCGAATCACGTTTGATTCTAATAAAAGTTGAGCAAAATGAGCTGGGTTGTAACCCTTAGTTTCTGCAATAAAATGCTGCTTTTCTGAGGTTTGCTTTTGCGCTAACAACAAATAGAATTTGGCGATGTCATAGACGTGGACGTATTGATTATACCCTTGGGATGGGACAGCTACCTTAACGGTTCGATTTGCATACGATTCGATGATTCGCTTTAATTGGCAATTGTCACCGCCATATACCAAGCTCGGGCAGTAAACGATATGCCAGTTAGTACCAATCACGGAATGAATTGTTTTTACGTCTAACTCAACGGCCTTTAAAGGTTTAAGCCTAAACTCTTTAAGGTCTTGTTGAGATGCATGACCAAACAGCCAAACTCCCGATGTGTGGATCTTTATCGCATCTTCAGACGCAAACCTATCAAGCTGTGTGAGCAAACCATGTTCAATGTCTACGATTTCAACTGGCGAAAATTCTGACCAGTGAGGGCGTGCGCAATTGATAACCACATCGAAGTAATCTTCATAATCTGTGGATAGGTCTTTGATGTAATCCGAACAAGGGACAATGCCTTTGTCCCTCCTGTATCCAAAAACATCAAAACCACTGTTTACGAATGCCTTCGTAATGTGACGACCAATATAACCATTGGCACCTGCTATTAAAACTCTCATTCATTCCCTAAATTAAACACCAAGCTTCAACCGTTGACCATTTATTCTTCATAAAAACAAATATAATGTTAGCGATTAAAAATACGCAGGTATCGCGCCTTTGAATTCCGCGTTATCACTCGTACTGTACATACAGTCAGACCCTTCAATTGCGGTAAATCTTAGTCGCCTATAAAACTCTTTGTCAATATCACTATGCAGAAACAACGCCTTACTATTTTGATTTTGGAATAGCTCATCTTTTACCAAGTGAATTAATTTTGAAGCATAGCCTTTGCCCCTTAATTCTGGTGGCGTTGCAATGGAACCCAACCCACGGCTTCCTTCCAAAAGGCCAAACTCTCTCTGATAAACAATCAAAGAAGACA
Organism: Vibrio sp. 10N.222.49.C12; assembly: GCF_041475025.1. Lineage (NCBI taxonomy): Bacteria > Pseudomonadati > Pseudomonadota > Gammaproteobacteria > Vibrionales > Vibrionaceae > Vibrio > Vibrio sp. 10N.222.49.C12. The sequence continues at coordinate 16,437 of NZ_JBFRVF010000030.1, forward strand.
CAATTTGTTCCTGTTCTATTAGCACATACCAAGTTCCTTTCTGATACTTACCACTGTTGTAACAAGAAGCTAGATACTCATCGACCGACAACTGGCTTCCCCATACATCAAAACCCATGAGATAAATATCATCCAACTCATGCGTATGTGCTGTTCTTAAGTACATAACCTTTTACTTTTCTTTCAACACGTCGCTACCTCTACGTGATGGCTCAGCAAAGTGCAGATAGCGGGTAAATGTGTCCTTTGGGCGTTCTAAATCGTTTTCAGCCAACACCCTAGACGCCATACCTCTGTGGTTATTACCGTGTGTGAGTAAGTGGATAAGAATCTCTTCAACAGACATTGTTCCTATATCACCATCTACGAAGTTAAACTGAATAACCTTGTCTAATTCTTCTTTTGAGGCCGACAGCGCATACTGCACTAACCATTTGTCATTGTGAGCCATTCTCTCACGCAGCTCTGAAAACGAAGGGGTTTCAACGGTATTATCAGCAGTATATTTTTCTGGTTCACCGAGAATTCGACTTATGAATAGACTATCCACTACGGTCGTATGGTTTAAAATTCTAACGAAAAATGTGCCATCGTTTTCCGGCAATTTTGAGAATTGTCTCGCTCCAAAATCAAGTAACTGACTATTTGCCCACTTTTTGTATTCAAATGCCTTCGCAAACTGCATTTATTTATCCTTTTTTGTTTCAGTTATTCACTTATGTACCGTCATCCACTCCGTGACTGCGTGCAATTGCCACACTCGATGTTCCAATCGCTATAAAGCCAGTTTGCTCTGCAATGAGAGCGCTTGCTGAACCCAAACCACATTTTCATTGGGATCTGGAACTTCGAACAAAGACCAAAACAACTCCAACATCCAAGTGTGTACGTTACCCAGCTCGAGCACCATTAGGCATTTCGGTTTCAGGACAAGCTAAACACGGATTTAATTTGTCTTCATAACCAATATCAAACAACATACCCTGAGACATTTCACCCGCCATCTTTCTTTCAGGTAGATTCACGACAAACAAGGCTTGCTTACCTTCGATTTCTTTGGGGTTTTCACGCTCTTGTTTGATGCCAGCCAAGATTGAGCGCTGATGATCGCCAAAGTCGACGGTGAGTTTCATCAGCTTATCTGATTTTGCGACTTCAGAAACCTCGGTGATTAAACCCACACGAATGTCGATTTTCGCGAAATCATCAAACGTAATTTCATCTTTAATTGGAGCGTATTTCATAAACCAGACCTCGTTGTTTCCAAATCACATAACGTACAACTAAGTCACTAACAATGCTGAGACTAGATTCAAATTTACCACTGACGCCAAACTGAATTAAATACCCAATGTTAAGAGCGATCCCACAAAGCTTTATAGATCAATTCCAAGGAAGCACTTTTACTTGCTGCCATCGAGCCTTATAGCCAGTGGTCATTTTGTTGTAATTTTCTTCTGTCATTGCTCGCTTATTCGGTTTAATCAGCATATCAAACGCATCCTCTACACCGTATGGTGAAAACAACTTGATGCCGCCTGAATCATTCAAAGTAAACCCGATAGCAAATGCAGAGAGCCAAGACTCGATACCTTGTTCAACACGATCGTATGGTTGAATCAAGCAACCGAACTTCTTAGCGTAACGCTCATGGATGGTCGCTTGGTTCTTTACATCCACGTCGACACGATGACTTAACCGCGAACGAATGCGGTTTTTGAATTCGTCCTCAGTGAGGGCTGATGCATTATTGAAATAGACAATATCTAAGTCTTTAACTTGGTCTAGAAGCGGTTTGTTTTCGATATCATTCCAGATTATTTGAGTGATGGCGCCGCCTGCAATATAGAAGTTTGGCAAACCCACCTCACGACATACGTTGGCTGTTTCGATTAGCTCAGGAACTTGTTGAATGAGGTTCTTTAGTTTTTGTTTATTCATCATTCCCTTTTTATCTAATCACGAATCGTACATCGCCCAACGGAAATAAGGTCTTTGACCATCCATTCGCTCAACCTTTGCACCCAACCTTTTGTAGAAATCATGCGCTTTCTTATTGTGCGGACTTGCCGTCCATGAGATGTGAGAGGCGGATGATGACTTCGCTTGTTAACAGACAAGAATGCCGCGCATTGCGAATCAGCTTACAGTGCTCTCAGGTTTTTGTTTCGCAGACCCTATTGCTTGGGCTATTTTAGCCCTGTGACTCATTTCCCACTCAGCGAGTGTTAATGAAGCTTCGTCACTTGCTTTCTTTGAAGCCATTAGAAACACTTCATCTTTTCTTGATTTAGGAATAACGACAATACCCTCTACATCGGCAACAATGATATCTCCCGTAGAGACCTTTGCTCCGCCGCAAGTGATTGGAGCGCCCAATTCAGAATAGACCTCTTTCTTTCCCGGAACTGGATGAACACCTTTCGCAAAAACTGGAAAATTCATATCTGAAATTTCATTCAAATCTCGAATGACACCATCAATAATAAAACCTTTGATACCTCGACTCTTAGCGACTGCGCATACATTACCGCCGGCTACTGCATATTCGCTATCAACTCCATCCACTACAATGATGGAACCTTTTGGTGCTTCGTATATGGCTGAATGAAGCATTAAATTATCACCAGACGTTAACTGGACAGTAAACGCTTCTCCAAAAATTGGCGGCATTCCCTGCCAAAGAGGACCAATACTAAAGTCAATAAAGTGCTCGTTACTTAGTATGTTTCCGTAATCGGTTGTCGCTAATTTAGAAAAATCTCGCTTCATATTTACTCTCCACTTTCAAAGTGGGCAAATACCTCTGCACCAGTCATATTATGTGTTTCATTTTTAAATTCGTAGTATTCGGGCTTTTCATCGATGAATATCTGATGAGTTAACTTGTAGTCATCCCCAGACATCAATAAACCGACAGGAAGGTGATACTGATTATTTGGCACTAAAAAGTAAAACAAGTGAGTACCACATTTACCGCAGAACCCTCTCTCAGCCCAATCGGATGACTTATATCTCACTACATTTGATTCACCTGATATTTTGACGGAATCAGAGCAATCAATGACTAACATCGGACCGCCAGACCAATTTCTACACATACTACAATGACAAGCCCCCAATTCATTACTGGCGTACTCTACTTCCAACTCAACCGAGCCACATAGGCACTTTCCTTTACCTTTCATGAATCCTCCAATCTTTGCAATGTGTGTAAAATGAATAGCAGATAACACTTTTTATACCGATGACTTAATAAGAAAGGCTATTTTTTGTTTCCCTTCTCCGACAGATACGCGGCATATTTTGTAGAGATCCATTTATGAATATGAAGCCCTGTTTTACGAACAAGATACCAATCTATAGCAGCTAGAATCACCAAACCGATTAGAGTTCCCATTACAAAACCTCCATGCTCATTGAAATGTCACTCTACCAAATAGTTAAGAAAGGCACCGTGAACCTAAACAAACTATTAAGACTAGATATGGTAGTTGCTTTAACTCTGGAAGAAATACGAGCCATAACGCTTAGCTACGCTGTGAGTGGGTGTGTCATGTCTGAGCGAAGCGAGTTCGGCACGCGTTTACGATTCAGATTTAGGCACCTTGTTATATGTTTTACTTACTAATATGCCAAGCCATTACACCACTAGCAATAAGTAAAAATATACCAATCAATCCGACATTAACTGCAAAACTTACTTTATTCGTTTCGTCTTGAAAGTCATTGGTTCGGGACACAAGTTCACGATGAATCATTAACGATAAAAAGTCTTGATTAGCTGGATTGTTACCATCAAATGTAATGCCAGCCAATACAACAAGTAAAACCCCGGCATATGCAATGTAGTCAACCAAGTCTATTGTGGATAGGTAATCAAAAAAATTGCGAGAAATTAGCAGAGCTACCGAGATCACAACAAGATAAGATAAAATCCCTTTGAGAAAACCCTTCATTGAAACTCCCTGTACATATAACAGCTATCAGACAGAAAAATTCCGCACTTAAATCCAGAATATTTCTGTGTAGTTTCTAAGATAGGCAAGCAATATGCAACTAAGCCATTGCATAGCAATGACTTATGTCACAGCTAATTTCAGGCGTGTGAAAAACCGCCTACTTTAGTTCATCTGGAATGCGGCGATCTTTGTGGTAATACTCTCGGTCGCTCTCGTTGATTTCGCGTACCACTTTGCATGGGTTGCCGACTGCGACGACATTGGCTGGGATGTCTTTGGTGACGATGCTCCCTGCCCCTATTACTGAGTTTTCACCAATAGTGACACCGGGAAGTACGACGGTGTGTGCGCCAAGCCATACGTTGTTGCCAATACGAACGGGGATATTGAACTGCGCTGCTTTTAGCCTGAGTTCTGGGCTGATGGGATGTGTGCCAGTGGCGATGGTCACGTTAGGCGCAATCATCACGTTGTCGCCGATGAATACGTCTGTGTCGTCGACCAGAGTTAAATTGAAGTTCACGTATACGTTGTTGCCTAGGTGCGTGTGACGCCCCCAGTTCGCATGTAGTGGTGGTTCAATGTAGCAGCCCTCACCGACTTCGGCGAACAACTGCTTCATGATCTGTTGTCGTTTATTACCTTCGCTCGGGCGAGTGTGGTTGAAATCGTATAGCACTTCTAAGCATTGAGTTTGCTCAACAACCAAATCAACGTCGTCACAGTAGTAAACGTCTTGGCTGTGCATTTTAGCCTTTATATCCATGTTTGAACCTATTTGATCATTGCCTTATGTCGGCATAAATAAAGAAACAGATGGATAATTTGAAGTTTTCACTGGCCTTAATGCAAGTTGGATGAATTAACGCGGCCTGATGTTTTCAGCCACACGCCACAGCACACCACTTGGGTCAGTGATACAAAACTCAAGCATTCCCCAAGGCTGTTCAACAACCTCGGAAACGTTGACTTCAAATTCCGACACTACATTAGAGTTTTGAATGTGTTGATACCAACTTTTTACGTCTTCAACCAGCAAGTGCATCATGTAATTGTGACAGTGCGCAGATTCATAAAAATTTTGCAGAAGGAACGCACAACTGCCGTGTCGTAGATAGGCGATATCGTGAAATTCAGACATCACTTCGAAGCCGATTGACTGGTAAAAACGCTTAGATAAATCGAAGTCTTTCGCGGGCACGAAAGACTTAATTTCTGAGACTTTGAGGTTTTCCATCCTACATCCTTATAGTATTGATATTCCGGTGCTGACACGCTTAACGCTTTAAGTGGTTACGGCGTTTATTCAGAGCTCTTATTCAGAGTCTTGCTAAAATGAGTCAACTTCGGCTTTAGTTAGATAACGCCACTGGCCTGCTTCAACATCTAAACGAACATCACCAATCTGTTCACGGTGTAGGCCAACAACTCGATTCCCGACCGCAGCAAACATTCGTTTTACTTGATGAAACTTGCCTTCTGTAATGGTCAACAGCACTTCTTTACTGGTAATCACCTCGAGCTCTGCCGGACGCGTCGGTTTTTGTTCGCCCTGCAATTGAATGCCCGCTTTGAACTTATCAGCGACATCGTCTTTGATACCTCGTGACAATGTCACGCGATAGACCTTCTTACATGACTTGGTTGGCATCGTGATGTTGAATGACCATCGCCCATCATCGGTAAGCAAGACTAAGCCTGTGGTGTCGGCATCTAAGCGCCCTGCGATGTGCAGTTCTGATGCTTTGTCTATCTCGATGTAGTTAAACAATGAAGGATAAACTTCATCGATATTAGAGCAGATGGTACCCGCAGGCTTGTGCATCAGGAGGTAACGAAATTCACGCAACTTAAGCGGCGTGCCATTTAACAAGATGGTGTTGCTTTCATGAACCTGGGCTGACTCATCAGTAACTGTTTCACTGTTTACGTTCACCTCGCCATTATGGATGCGTTCAATCGCTTCAGGCTTGGTTAGGTCAGTGCTTTTACATAGGTATTTATCAAGGCGCATTAATCGTCGGCACCACATTTAGCACAAGGCTTGTAAGTTCGTTCACCTTGCTCGATAACCACATAGTCACCAACGCACTTGTCACATAAAGCGAGCTTTGGGTAAGCCTCTTTTTGTTTCTTTGCGTTAATGTTGCCTTCGGTGGTGTATACGGTTCTCATCTTGATGCCTTTGTTTGAATAACGTGAGAGGCGCAAATTGTATCACTGTTTACAGCTTTGATTGGAGTGGTGGTGCATAGATAAATTGATTTTAAGCACCGCTATTCCAAGTTCCCGCCCGTAACGGCTTAACCATGAACAACAAAATCAACGTGCCACGCCTATCAGTGGTAAAATGATAAAAGCTCACCAACTTATGAAGTCGATAATGAAAGATTGTAATCAATGCGGAAAATGCTGTATCAAATACGGAGATGGCGACCTTGCCGCGACTCAAGAAGAGATCGATTTGTGGGAGTTGTTCAACCCAGACATCTTTGAATATGTTCGAGGAAGCGAGATCTGGTTCGACCCTGAATCTGGCGAACGTTTAACTCGCTGCCCTTTTCTGGAGCTGGTTCCGACGAAAGACACCAAGGCTCAAGCCAAGTACACATGTAGCATTTACTTAGACCGACCAGAAGATTGCCGACACTACCCAAGCCTAATTAATGAGATGGTACGAGATGAGTGTGAAATGATTGAGGTGGTGGATTTACAAGACACGAAGAAAGCTCAAAGGAAACTCGACCTGTTGATGAAAGACAGCCGCCCTTCAAGCTATTCGTAAGCGATGATCTTTTGAAGATCAATCTTCAGTATTAGCTAGTAGCCGCTAAAACCTTAAGCCAAATACTGGTTCGCTTCTAACCAATCAAGCGCAACCAGTGCCGCCAATGAGCATACCGCTCTGTCGTTGCCATCCACAAACTTAAGCTCTTCAATTTCGGCATCCGGAGACAGTTCGCCAGTATAATCAGCAAGATAGCAAGTCAATTGCACCGATACGCCTTCCGCTTTGCCATCAGCTTGGCCTGTAAACGTCTCGACGTATTTGATGGAGTCAGGCACTAAATCAACTGAGATCTCTTCTTTGATTTCGCGAACCAGTGCTTGCTCATCACTTTCGCCAGCTTCACGCTTACCACCCGGTAGATAGAACAGTTCTTTGCCTTTTGATCTGACCATCAACAGCTTGCCGTCTTTGATGAATATCCAAGCCAGCTTATCAATTACCTTATGCATGTCGTTAGACCTTATTTCTGTTTTAGTTCTCGTTCTTACTGAATCTGGCCGCGCTATTCTATTAGTCACGACCAAACAAAGCCTGGGTATGTTACACGCTGGAAGGAATATACTCTATTGAATCGAATAGGAAATATCATCGCCAAAACGAAAAATGACAGCGTTCGAGACAATTCTCGTCAACTGTCATTGGCGATGTTTACGGATTGCTTTCTAGTTGTTCGTAGATAGAATCAATCGACTAGCCACTTAAGCGCAGAGTCATGGTCTTCGAATGACTTAATCTCACCGGACACAAACCAACTGCCGACTTTTGATGCCATTTCTTGCCAGCTTTTGTCACCATAAATCGCGATTTTGTCTATCTTCGAATTGAGCTCTAATCCCAGTTTGAAATCATCCCAAGCAGCACGTAACTCCCAACCCGTTAAGGTGGAGATGTCGACCAGCATCTTGAGTTTCGATGAATCGAGTTCTTCTAGCGTGGTATTTAGAATTGGCATCATTGCTTGATAGTCATCGTGTGTGAGTTTGCCTTTCGCTTTGAACACAACAATGGTTTCACCGCTAACACGTTCAATTCCAACCGATATTCCGTGACGTTCGATATTCATAGCCTAGCCCTCATAGTGGAAACTAGACTTAGCTTAGAGGATTAAACAGCAAAGAGATGAGAGGTTTACGTCAAAACGGACAAGCGCTTTATCTGAACTTAATATCAGAGAGTTAATCGCGCTACTCCAACAGTTCGCTTAGGGATTGAACTTGTACGATACCTGGATGCTGTGACTTAAGCTCAGCACCTTCCGTGTTCAACCACACCGCTTGCAAACCCGCTTCAAGTGCTGGGTAAATGTCTTTCTCAAGAGTGTCGCCTACCATGGTGATCTCTTGTGGTGAAACACCGAGCTTAGAAATAATGGCAGGATAGAACCCCGGCTCAAACTTAGAAAAGCCAATGCTCGCCTTACAAAAGTAACCCAAGATATATTGAGATAGGCCAACACGCTCAAAGGCTCGAATGATGTCGTCTTTACTGGAATCACCAGCATTGGTAGCAACATAAACTAGATGAGTTTTCGACAACTCCCCCAGTAATGCACGAGCACCACTCACTTCTTGTACGGTTTCCCAGTCACACATCTTCCCTTGTGCGTCTGGGAAATCGACCATCAGCGTATTGCCCCAGTCGAATAAGACTATTTCTGTTAATTCGATTAGCTTTGTCATCTTGCCTCCTGCATACGATGAATTATCTAATGTTTAAGCGAGCCTATAAAAACTTCTCGGACGGTTAGGCTCATTATGGACAACCTTGTTACTGTTTATGGAGCACGATCTTCTAAACACAAAATACCCTTTATTGATAAACCACTTTGAAACGCTCCAACATAAGTAACATGTCTTCACTTGGTGAGATCTTGAGCTCTTCACATTCACGAGAGAAGAAGTTCCAGTGAGCTTCTTTCCACCATTCGAGTGTTTTGTCACCCTCGCCTTCGGCAGCAGCAAACTCCGCCGTCACTTCGTTATATTTGCACTGTGAGACTGAAGTGATCTCTACAATGCAAACTGGCTTGCCATCCCAGTCAGTGACGACTTGCAAGTGACCAACTACTGGTCTCGTCTCGCCTTCATGGCTGTACCAATATTCAAGGCTGCAAGACGCTTGTTTTTCACCCTTGAGAATTAACTGGGCGCAGAGGTTGGCGTTGTATTCATCAGCACAGTAATAGTCGGCACTAAAAGAGGTGTATTGCGAAGCAACGTCTGCTGGTAATGTGTTGAGGTAGCTATCAAGATAAGCTTTGCTTCTTTCTTCCATGATCTTTCCAAATTCAATATCAGGTTGAGCCGATAAACACTTATAGATTAAGCATCTGGCTGCATTGGGAGTAACCTATCAAGTCAGGTTATAGCTGTAAACCGAGTGAATATCAAAATGCGGGCTGAGAAAGAAGAATATAGGTAGGATTTCGAGGCCAGTACAAGGAGATCCAAAAAGTGAAAGAAGAGCCAAAAGCACCTTTAGTCGGTATTTTGGCTCTTAGTATCTCGTTACTAATAGCTTGTAACTGACGGGGTATTAACGGTTCAAGAAGTCGACCGCTTTGTCTGGGAAGTCGGTAAACACACCATCAACTTTGACTTGGTTGTAGAAGACATCCAACATGCCATCAAAGTTATCAGCATAAGCTGGGATTCTTCCTGGGTCAGCACGGAACGTGTACGGGTGAACATCTAAGCCCGCGTCTTTTGCTGACTTCATTAACGGTTTAATAATGATGTTATCTTTGGTCGATGCATCGTCCACCAACATTGGCTTCCAAGGGCCTATTCCTTCCGCATAAGACGCCACTTTTTCCATGCCACCAGCTTCAAACATCCAGTCGTAACTGTACGGCGTTGCTTTGTCGCCTTGGTAGGTCATGGTTTCATTCCAATCTGTATAGGCCATCAACTGAACGAGCTTAAGGTCCATTTCCATCGCTGGCATGAGCTCATCATTAATGCGTTGAAGTTCATTGGCGTCGAAACACTGCAAATACACTTTGTCGTCTTTCGATAGGTAACCATATTGATGCAAGGTCGCAAGTACCGCTTTGGAGATGTCTTTGCCTTCGTGACGATGGAACCAAGGTGCTTTAATTTCAGGATAGATGCCCACGTCATAACCTAAGGTCTTATTTAGGCCTTGGATCAGCTCGATCTCTTCTGCAAAGGTAGCGACACGAAAATCAGACTGCCACATTGGGAAGCGCGTTGGGTACCCTGCCACTCTTTTACCCTGGTCATCGAGGTTAAAGCCTTCGGTCACTTTTAATGATTTAATCTCAGCGAGCGTAAAATCAATCGCGTAGTAGCGGCCATCTGCGCGAGCGCGTGTTGGAAAGCGATCCGCGACATCTGTTACTCGATCTAGATAGTGATCATGTAACACCACCAATTGGTCGTCTTTGGTCATCACGACATCTTGTTCGATGTAATCGGGTTTCATCGCATAAGCCAGCGCTTTGGCGGGTAATGTGTGTTCAGGTAAATAACCAGAAGCACCGCGATGAGCAATCACTAAAGGCTCAGCGAACGCTTGTGCAGATAAGCTTAGTGCTAATAAGGTCAGAAACAGTGACGTTGTTTCATTATTGTTTCCCTTGATAAAACAGAAGCAGGATATACCTGCCTCTGTTGTTATTTATAGATGTGATTCAGTAAATACACTACTGAGCTAACGCTTCTTTCTCTCGTTCGAGATCTTTTTGTTTATGGTGCGCACGCTCACCTAAGAAGGCGTAAAGCAGACAGATGATTGAAGCCACACAAGCGCCGACCAAAATAATGAAGCCGCCATCCCAGCCGTAATGGTCAACCATAAAGCCGAGTATTGCGTTCGCAGCAACCGCGCCACCTAAGTAACCAAACAAACCCGTTAGACCAGCCGCTGTACCCGCTGCTTTCTTAGGCGCAAGTTCCAGTGCATACAAACCGATCAGCATTACAGGACCATAGATAAGGAAACCAATCGCAACCAGTGCCAGCATATCAACCGTTGGGTTACCCGCTGGGTTCAACCAGTACACCAACACTGCGACAGTTACGAGAACCATAAACAGGATCCCTGCTGGAGCGCGTCGACCTTTGAACAATTTATCTGAAATCCAACCACACAATAACGTGCCAGGAATACCTGCCCACTCATACAGGAAGTAAGCCCAAGACGATTTATCTACCGAGAAGTCTTTTGCTTCTTTTAAGTAAACTGGAGCCCAATCGAGTACGCCATAGCGGATAAGGTATACAAACGCGTTAGCAATCGCGATTGACCACAACAGCTTGTTAGAGAAAACGTACTTAAAGAAGATCTCTTTCGCCGTCATTTCTTTCTCATGAGACGTATCGTAGTCGTCTGGGTAATCGTCTTTGTGTTCTTCAATCGGTGGTAAGCCGCAAGATTGAGGTGTATCTCTTACAGTAAACCAAACAAAGACAGCAACGAGAGTGGCAAAAAATGCAGGAACATAAAAAGCGGTTCGCCAATCGTCGTTAAAAGCCCACAGCCCCAACAAGAACATTGGGCCAATCAAACCGCCACCCACGTTGTGAGCAACGTTCCATACTGACACTATCTCACCACGTTCTTTTCGTGACCACCAGTGAACCATGGTTCGTCCACAAGCTGGCCAACCCATACCTTGGAACCAACCATTCAAGAACAGCAGGATAAACATCGCAGTGATGCTGCCTGTTGCCCAAGGCATGAAGCCAAAGCAGAACATCACCAGTGCCGACATTAACAAGCCACCGCTGAGGAAGTAACGAGGGTTAGAACGGTCAGAAACACTGCCCATTAAGAACTTAGATAAGCCGTAAGCGATAGATACCGCCGCTAATGCAACCCCTAGTTCTCCACGGCTAAAACCTTGTTCAATGAGATAAGGCATCGCCAAACTAAAGTTTTTACGGACTAAGTAGTACCCCGCATAGCCAACGAAGATGCCAAGAAACAGCTGCCATCGTAGTCGTGTGTAGGTGCTATCGATCTTATCTGATGACAAGCGATCGATATGCGCCATAGGTTTGAATATTCCAAACATAGGAACCTCATAATTATTGGGCGAAGGAAGAATTTAAATGCTCGAACGAAAAAATTTAGCGCTCATTCGAAATCAAGGGAATTGTATGTGCTTCAGGATTAATTTCTGTGATAGAGGTAGTTATTAACAAAAAATAACTTTAAATACAGAATATTAGTTTCATTTAATTAGACTGCGCTTCATATTTTTGTTTGTATTCGTTTAATTAAACATCAGAACTTTCGAGTACGAATAAATCCAAAAAGAGCGAGCGAACATAAATCAACCAACAACAACTTTGTTATTACTGCGAATGCATAGTGAATAACAACAATTTTGGTTGAATCTGTGGAGTTATGAAGGTGGTTTGGGCTATTGGTTAAAGAAGTTCGCTAAAATCAATGCAAACAAAAAGGGTCTAGATTTCTCTAGACCCTTTTAGGTAATAACGCTTGGTGTCTTGATGTTGGCTAATTAAGCAAACATTAGCTAATTACTCGAAGTATTAGCTAGCCACACGACATGATTATGCGTCGATGTAAAAAGCTTCTACAGTGCCTTTTAGAGTAATAAGCATTGGCTGACCAAAACGATCTAGCGCTTTTGGAGAAGGGATCTTAACCCAACCTTCGCTGATGCAGTATTCTTCAACATCAGTACGCTCTTTACCATTTAGACGAATGCCGATTGGGTATTCGAAACACTCAGCAACGTGGTGTGGGCTGCGTGGGTTGCCTGCAAGATGATCTGGTAAAGCTGGTCTTGAATTAGTATCGCTCATGTTCATTACCTGTATGTACGTAAATAAAAAAAGTGCGTCATTCTAGTCAATATAGGCTTTGTGCTCAACAACTGCTGCAATAAATCGTCTTGATCGTTTTAATCAACAGCTAGTTGTTTGATTTAAAGGCGATATCGGCATGAGTTTCAACGAAAATTTAACAGGTTTATGCATTATGGATGAAAGGGAGAAATTCATTACTCGAACGGCAGATAAACTAATATCAGGCTTTTATTCCGAGCTTATCGATTAAGCTCAATACTCATCACTTTATGGTTCGGTTCTGATTCAATATTTACGATTGACCAACCTAGCCCTTGGTAGAGACCCATGATATTGGTGTACGCGTAGAGTTGAGTTTGCACTGCAGAAGAAACCTGTCTGACACCACGATTAATCAGTTCACTGGCAATGCCTTGACCGCGCCATTGAGGGTCGACAAACACAGCGTTGATCCACACTACATCACGAACTTGGTGAGGTTCTTGAAAATAGGAATACGCCAAGCCACCAATGACCACATTATCGCGAAGTACTGTTATTACTGGAGGGAGTTGTACGTTTTCTTTATATGTATCTTTAAACTTGAAATCAGACCATTCACTTTGAAATAAGCCCTCTAACTCATGCCAATAAGGTGAGTTTTCATCGCAATTTCTAAAGATTACTTTCTGCATTTTTCCGTCCTTTTAAAGAGAGTAATTCGGCTATCCTAGCCTTGTTTAATCTAAGTGTAGGTAAAGCTACTCTTCTTCGTCGTAATCGTCTGCTGGGTCTTGATTAATTTCTTCGCCGCATCCTAGGCATTCACCTTGCAGATCCGTAGGCATCACAATAATCAAACCACAATGCGGGCAAAGATCGCCTTGTTGAAACATCCTGTATTCCTTCTACTTCATGGTTATTGATTGGGATGGTTATTGCTTAGGATACTTCTGCTTACTCGCTTCCAACCAGTCGTGAATCACTTGGCGAGCGGATTCCGACGGAGGTGCATTTCGTTTTCCGCAGATTTGGTCTATTTCAAAAGGAAATGCTTTGCTCGGGACACGGCGTAAACCTATGGTTAAACGCTGAGGCTTGAGCATGCGAAACACCACATAACGATCGCCCATGATTCGGTTGTGATACACGCCAATACAGTGCTTCTGCTCGATGCCTTCGTGTTCAAGGTCGTAATAATCCGTGAGCGGATGAATGTTGTCATTGCCAAGTAAAGGAACGGGATAAGGGATGTCTTTATCCATTGGGCAGTTACCCTCCAAACGACGTAATTGGCGTTGCTCCGTCCAGCGGTCATGGAGTTGTTCAAACATCGCAAAAGAGTTCTGACTGGTAATCGCGCGCAGTGGATCATCCATCTCCAAATCTTGCCCTAGCAATATCGCATCTTGGAACATCGCCATCTTCGACGGTGCGTTAAGTCTGCCCTCTTCCACCATTGCAATCCCTAGCCTGCTACCAGTTAGAAATGGATGAACTTGGTCCAAACGCAGGGCTGTGTATCCAACTTTTGAGTAATGCTTAAACTTAAGAACTCGTCTTTGCAGTGGCTCGAGAATGCGAACAATGTGGTCGAGTTCATCACCAACATTGTAATGAAGCTCTAGCTTGTCGATGAATTTGAGTGTCGCCTTGCTGCCGTCTAAGCCCAACTTGGTAAGGATCTTCTTCTGCCCTAAGCGACTTAGTGCCAGTGCTTTCTTGTTGTCGACACTGTATTTCATGCAGATCAAAGCCAAAATAACAGGCCTTAATTCAAGCAATTGCGCGGCTTCATAAGTATTCGCAGCAAGCCACAACATCTGGTATTGGTATTCTGGAAAGTCGTCGGTGATTTCACGATAACGCGCAGGTAATGAATTTAGCCAACGACCATTCACGTCAAACTGTTCAACAAGGTTGAGGCTCAGCCCAATGCCTCCATCAAGCGGTCGTCTACCATCTTCAAACACATGAAAGCCGACGAGCTTTTGAGACCAGTCTCGGATCTCAATATCGTAGTCGAAACCTAATGTTCGAGTGGGAATGGTTAGTAGTGCTGTCATTGATGCCTCTTCGTTATTGGCGCATTGAACTATCAAGCCTATCTAACAGCATAAGCTAGCGCTTCAACCACTATATCAACCTTTTGTAAATTTCTTACCAATCAAAGCGATATAAATACGATAGTGCTTAGAAGAACATTGAATGATGATTTTACGGAATATGAGATCTCTTCGATATCATTTGCGTCAACAGAAACTATGCTTGTTACATAACTCACAACAAGAGGCTTTAATTATGGATTACCGACATATTCTGGTCGCACTTGAACTGTCTGACGACACCAAGATTCTCATTGATAGAGCGACCTTCTTCGCTGATAAACTGGAGGCTGGCATTTCATTTGTTTATATCGATGGTACGCATGGAGAAATTTATCCAGAGCTCGTTGATATTCAGGGAAATGACGGTGATTTACCCATCAATGAAGATGCCGTTAAGCATTTGAAAGAGTTTGAAGCCTACGCCAAGCACCCAATCAAGCACATTTTCGTGGGAACGGGTGATTTGAACGATAAGCTCAAAAATGCCATCGAAGCAAACGGCGTTGACCTATTGCTGTGCGGCCATCACCATGATTTTTGGCATAAGCTCATCTCCCATTCTAAACAGATCATCGATACTTCCCCTATCGATATTCTCGTTGTTCCAATGGAATAGAAGCTCCAGTTCGACACTCAAAAATAACCGGCATTGCCAACCTCTATCGGTATTATTGGTTGGCTTGATATCCTCTTCAACACACTCATCCTGATCGAAATCTCCTATTTCCCACTTAGAGTAATCATTTGTGATCTTGTCAGCCTATCAACTCGTAAGCGTCTAATAATTAACAAATCACGTCATTTCGATTTGAATCAACGTACTGAAATGTACGACCCAGACCATGCCTTCATCAATCAATGGACAGGCGGTAACGCAGTCACAACAAGCCTCACAAACCAGGACGCATTATGAAATTTAAAACGGTACGACTTGTATTAGGTGACCAACTCAACATTGAGCATTCATGGTTTAGACAGGTTAACGATGACGTTATTTACATCATTGCTGAGCTAAAACAAGAAACAGATTATGTTGCCTCTCACGTTCAAAAAGTGGCCGCGTTTTTCTGTGCGATGGGTTACTTCGCTAACGAACTCAAAGAACAAGGTAATCAAGTACTACACCTTACTCTTGACGACACAACGCAATTTGAAAACCTAGACACACTCCTAAAGCACTATGTACACGAATTCGGCGCAGAGAAATTCGAATATCAAAGGCCAGATGAATATCGCCTTTTAGAGCAGATGAACAAGCTCAAGCTCACCAATGCGACCAAAGGTTGTTGTGATACAGAACACTTCCTCTTTCCATTCGAAGAGATCGAACAACAGTTTCCGAAAGACAAACACATCATGATGGAGCACTTCTATCGCCGAATGAGAAAGCGATTCGACATTTTGTTAGAAGACGGAAAGCCCGTTGGCGGCAAATGGAATTACGACGCGAACAATCGAAAGAAACTCAAGAAACAAGACATCGAAAACCTGCCTCAGCCGCTAATGTTTACCAATGACATAACCGACATTTTGCAGCGTATCGAGCACCACCAAGTGCAAACTATTGGTCAAGTCGGTAACCAGTTACTATGGCCGGTGAACCGCGCACAAAGCTTGTCTCTACTCGCTCATTTCTGCCAAGTCTGCTTGCCGTTATTTGGGCAGTTTCAAGATGCGATGACGACAGAGCACGACTCTAAATGGAGCTTGTATCATAGCCGTATATCGTTCTCGCTGAACAGTAAACTGCTGAGCCCTAAAGAAGTGATTGATGCAGCACTGTCGGCCTACCAAGCATCCTGTCTTCGAGACAGCTCACCAGATAAGCCAAGCATCGATATTGCACAGGTCGAAGGATTTGTACGCCAAATACTGGGGTGGCGAGAGTACATACGCGCCGTCTATTGGGCAAACATGCCTGCTTACGCCAACAAAAACCATTACTCAGCACATAATAACCTGCCCCATTACTTTTGGGACGGACAAACCAAGATGAACTGCATGAAGCATGCGATTGACCAGTCTCTTGAGTTTGCTTACGCGCACCACATCCAAAGGTTAATGATCACTGGCAACTTCTGTTTAATCACGGGTATAGACCCTGACCAAGTCGACAGTTGGTACCTCGGTATTTACGTCGACGCGATTGAGTGGGTTGAAATGCCAAATACGCGAGGTATGGCACTGTTTGCGGATGGCGGGATCGTAGGAACCAAACCATACTCTGCCAGCGGTTCTTATATCAACCGCATGAGTGACTACTGCAAAGGCTGTCACTACAAGATAAAAGAACGCAGCGGCGAGCAATCTTGCCCTTTCAATAGCTTGTATTGGCGCTTTATGGACCAGCACCGCGATGCGTTAAACCGCAACCCACGTATGGGCATGTTATATCGCTCTTGGGACAACATGGATGAGCAATCACAACAAGCGATTCTCGATACTGCTGAACAACGAATCACAAACTTGGAGAACTTATAATGGTGGAGCAACTCAGATTACACATATTGGTGGTCGGTGGGAGCGGCGGTATTGGTTTCGCTGTGGTTAAACACCTATTATCTGAGCTCTCTCGGTTTGATTTTCTTGATGTGCATGTAGACGCGACTTACCACTCTCAACAGCCGGAACTAGAAAACAATCGCTTGAGCTGGCACAAAGTCGACGCCACCGACGAAGCTGATATTAAGCGCTTGAGTTCTGAGTTTGAACAACTTGATTGGCTGATCAACTGCGTGGGTATGCTCCACACTCCAGATCTTGGACCGGAAAAGAACTTGTCGTCCATCGACCCTGAGTTTTTCCTCAAAAACATCTCTGTGAACACCCTACCGAGCTTATTATTGGCAAAGCACTTCACGCCGATTCTTAGAGCGAGTGACAATCCAAAATTTGCTGTGGTATCCGCAAAAGTAGGTAGTATTTCAGACAACAGATTAGGCGGTTGGTATAGCTACCGCTCATCGAAAGCAGCCCTAAATATGTTCATCAAAACCATGTCGATCGAATGGCAACGCACCATTAAGAAAGGCACCGTGTTGGCTCTGCACCCGGGCACGACAGACACAGCTCTGTCGAAGCCTTTTCAGACCAATGTCCCTGAAGGTAAGTTGTTTGAGTCAAGCTATGTCGCCCATCAGTTGGTCGATATTATTCGCACTGCCACACCGGATAACAGTGGGCACTTCTACGCTTACGATGGTGAACAGTTAAGTTGGTAGAAACCAATACCACTCGTCGTCTTTGATAAGTGCTAAAAAAGAAAACCCAACAGAGTTGAAGCTCCATTGGGTTTTTATTTAGAAAGAACGCCTCTGTTTTAAAAGGCGTTTGGTTGATATCTAGCTAAAGATCAAAACTGATCATCACGATTATTCAGCCCAATTGAACTTAGTATCGTCAACACCTTCTTTCTCTTCTTTAGCTCGCTCGCGTCGATGTTGTTCTTCAATTCGCGCAGCGTCTATCTCTTGCATGATGGCTTCGATATCAGCCAAGTCGTCGGTTTCCGTAAACTCACCCGTCAGTTTGCTGTCTGGCTTCAAGTCGCCTTTCTCGTACAGCGCCCACATTTCCTTGGCATACTCGGTTTTTGCCAGTTCAGGAGCAAACTGAGCGTAATAGTCACGGATGTTATTGATGTCACGAGCCAGCATCCACTCAGCGTTGTTGTTAGCCGAAGCGTCAACCGCTTGTGGTAGGTCGATAATTACTGGACCGTACTCATCCACCAATACGTTGAACTCAGACAAGTCACCATGGATCAAACCAACACACAACATTTTAACTACGTAAGTCATCATCACGGCGTGGTCTTCGATCGCTTGCTCTGCTGACATTACAACATCGTTCAATCTTGGAGCCACATAACCGTCATCGTCAGTGACTAGCTCCATAAGCAGCACGCCATCAAAACAGCCATAAGGCACAGGCACACGTACGCCCGCTTCAGCCAGTTTATACAAGGCATCCACTTCAGCGTTTTGCCACACTTTCTCTTGTTGTTCACGACCAAAACCAGAGCCTTTTTCCATCGCTCTGGCACGGCGGCTATTACGTACTTTTCGGCCTTCACGATACGCCGTTGCTTTTTTAAAGCTGCGCTGGCTTATTTCCTTATATACCTTGGCACAACGGATCGTATCGCCGCAGCGCACTATGTACACTGACGCTTCTTTGCCACTCATTAATTGGCTTGTCACCTCGTCGACTAAACCATCGTCAACTAAGGGCTGTATTCTTTTAGGTATCTTCATGCCGCCTTTATACATCACTTATCTTACAGATAGAAATATTAACTTGAGAAATGAATGACGAAACGATTAAAGGATCATCAAAATTACGACAAAGGAAGGAAATATTGGAGTTAACGGGTTTAGATCATGAGGATTGACCTGATCTATTCAGATTATGGGACTAAGACTTATTACGACGACAACGTTCAGAACAGTAGATCACGTCATCCCAACAGCGCTGCCATTTTTTACGCCATGCGAAAGGCTTTTGGCAAACAGGACATATCTTAGTCGGTAAATGGGGTTTCTTGTGCATGGCCGTTCCCTTCTTGAAGCATCCACTTCCTGCGTTTACTAGAGATTCCCTATTACGCTCGTACCTCACTTTAGGGAATGACGAAGGTAATACGAACAAAGCCTAGTTCTCTATGACGTTCATTCCTGACTTTAAGGAGTGACTGCGTAGTGATTTGTGAGTACTCCCGACTCCGTCATCCTCGAGAAGGAGGAACGACTGAGTCGGGGATCTGCTTCATCTAGCTCTGTTTCTATTTCTGCGCAGATAAATTTAGCAAGAACCAAAGTAACAACCTAAGCGACAACCTTGTACTGCTTCTCCATCTCACTCACACCTAAGCCAGAGTGTTTTGTCACTTTAAGCTGAACGGGCACTCGCTCTTTCAGTGCTTCAACGTGGCTAATGACACCGATCATCTTGCCTGATGCATTCAAGTTATCCAGTGCGTTAAGTGCAATGTCCAATGTGTCGCTATCCAGTGTGCCAAAACCTTCATCTAGGAACAGAGAATCAATACTGGTTTTGTAGCTCACAAGATCAGAAAGCGCTAATGCCAACGCCAAGCTCACCAAGAAGCTTTCGCCACCTGATAACGTCTTGGTGTCACGCATCACATCGCCCTGCCATGTGTCGAGCACTTGCAGTTCTAAACCATCGTCGGCTTTACGTTTAAGCTCGTAACGACCATGCAAACGTTGTAGCTGCTTGTTCGCAAGGTACACCAAGTTTTCCAATGTTAAACCTTGGGCAAACTTACGGAACTTGTCGCCGTTCTTAGAGCCAATAAGTGAGTTCAAACGAGAGATATCATCAAACTCGACTTGTTGCTCATCAATTTGCTTAAACAGATCTTGCTGATTACTGCGGTTCTGGCTATCCGTTTCAAGATTGGCAGAAATTGCACCGATCTTGGTCGCATGGCTTTGCTGTGCGTTTTGACACTCAGTAGTCGCTTCTTCAACTTGCTGTTGGTCTTGCTCTTGCCATGCTTTCGCATTTTCGTGATTTAGTAGATCCACTTGTGTCGCTTTGGCGGCGTTCAACCTAGCTTGCGCACTGACAATCGCTTCGTCTAAAGACTTCTTCAGGCTTTGAAGTTGAGTTCTAACCTCTTCATCTAACAACGCTGCTTCAAAATTAGCCTCATCTTCGAACGGGCTAGTTTTCAGCGCTTCTAACCAAGCATTCGACGCTTGTGTGTAGCTCGATTGCTTACTGACTAACTCGTCCGAGAAACCAGTGTGTTTGGTTTGCTCGGTTCGATGTTCAAGTTCGCTGCGGTTAAGCACTAACTGCGCGGCATCAAATGCATTTAATGCTTCAGTGACTCTTTGCTTCATCGCATTGCTGGTGGCTTGAATGTCTTTGTCACCAAACAACTCTGTTCTTTCAGCCGTTACACGAGTGAGTTCTGACACTAGAGACTCACTCTCTTGCGTCAGTGTCGCAAGCTCTTTCTCAGCGCTGCTTAGCTTGTCGTCTAAGGTTTTCAATTCGGCATTTTGAGTAATCAGTTGCTTCTCAATATCGGCCTGTTGCTGTTTGGTTTGCTGCCATGTGCTTGATGCTTGCGATTTCGCAGTAAACCAATCATCGATATGCTCAAGTTCAGGTGCTTCGATAGAAGTTTGAACAATGCTCTCTTTCAAAGCGTTCCATTGCTGGCCTTTCGCTTGAGCTATTTGAGTCACTTGCTCGTTTGCGACTTGGTTTTGCTTATTCAAATCAGCTAAGCGTTGCTCGGCCAACTCGAGATTAGACTGCGCCTTGTCAGCCATAACACTTACAGACAGGCGTTGTTTCTCAGCTTCAGCGTAATGCGCTTTAGCATCACCCAACGCTTTGAGTTGCTGCGCACTCTGACTTAGTTGAAGTTCACACTGCTGAGCAAAGGTCGCGACTATAGCTTCATTACCTAAATCGTTAATCGTTAGCAGCGCCAGTTCAGGAGCCATGCCAACGAAATCCGATAAGCTCTGCTGAAGCTTGCCAACAACGCCATGCCAATTCAATTGAGCCTGCTGAATATCCGCTTGCGCACGTTGAATGTCATCGTTAAGCGCTGCAATCATAGGGGCAAGAGAATCTAACTGCTGACGATGCTCTTGGCCTTCTTTCTGAATCGCTGCTAATTCTTGTTCCTCAAGCTCTTTCTGGGCATTCAAATCCTTCGAACTTTGTGATTGTTCGATCGCATGGTCTGTTGAACCACACAATGGACAATCCATACCTGGCTTCAATGACGCTCGGTATTTCGCAAGGTCACCTTCTTGATCAATTAAGCGAACTAAACGTTCAAGTGAGGTCTTTTTTTCTTGGTATCGCAGAAGCAACACTTCACGCTCTTTCGAAAGCTTGTCGACCAACTGGGTGTTGGTTTGATGTGCCTGTGTTTTTGCGTGCAGCTGTTGTTGGGCATTTAGGAAACCACGATTGATCTCGAGTAATGAGTGCGTATTGCGATTCCAAAACTCCAACAGATCTTTTTGCGAATTCAACACTTGCTCGCTAGTGTTGCCTTGCAAGGCTTCCCACTGTTGCTTTGCACTACTTTCTAGCACAACCAATTCAGCTAAAGTTTTATCTTGCGTTGCTTTAGCGTCTTGAGCAGATTTGATAATCGTTTGCTGTGCATCAACCGCAGACAACGCTTGCTTCGCTGAATTCAACTGCTCTGAATGCTGGCGCTCTAGAGTACGAACTTGCTCGACCTTTGCTTGCCACTGACCTAGGTATTTTTCCAAATGCTGGTCAGCTTGATGCGTATTTAAGTACTCAGTACTGCGTTGATCTTGTTGCTTTAGTGCATCTATTTTTTGAACCAAAACGACCTGTTGATTAAGCTGCTGCGTATGTTGCTCGTTAAGCGTATTCGCTGCACTAACGGCCGCAGTTTGCTTATCTTTGAGTACGGCAATTTGGTTATCTAACGGGCGAACCTGCTCGATGATCTTCTCTTGATCCTGCTGTTTGGCTTTTACCTGTTCGACAATCGCACTGCTTTGAGTCAGTTTAGTTTGCGCGTCTTGCATTTCTGCATCACGAACGGCAAGTAACTTGGTGCTGTTATCTAGGTGAGCTTGAGTAGTGTTCACCTCTTGTTCGCAACGCTTTAAATCTTTGTGTACTGGACGCAGCTTTTCAGCCGGCTCACTGTTTGCCAAGCGCTCTAGTGACGGTTGGTTACGGTCTAGTTCATCTTGAGCGGTTTTCAGATCGAGCTCACTGGCCGCAATAGTTTGCTCAGCTTTGGTCACGTCTTTCCACCAGCTAAGATGCACTTGCCACTCTTTTAATTGCTCGGCTAAACGCTTCTGCTCTACTTCTAGCATTTCACGCTCTGCGGTCAGCTCTTTGATTTGCTCTTCAGACAGTAAGCTCACACCTTCAGCTTTCGCTTTAAGTTGATTAAGCGACTCTTCACTCGACTTAAAATGATCGTAGATACGCTCTGAAATCAGGCTATAAACTTCTGTTCCCGTCAGCTCTTCAAGTAGCTCTGCACGGTCGTTAGCATTGGCATTTAAGAACGCCGCAAACTCACCCTGAGACAACATGATGGATTTAGTGAAGCGTGAGAAATCGAGCCCTGTAACCTGCTCCACCAGCTTGATCTTCTTGGTCAACATGGTCTCTAACACTTTATCTGTGTCCGCATCGGCAAACTCGCACGTTGGCGTTTGCAATGCGCCATCGTGTTTTCCACGCGCTCGCTTTTGGTGGAAATTAGATCGGTACGTTTTACCTTGAACTTCAAATTCCAGTTCAGCAAAACACTCACCCGTGCCACGAGTCATTAATTCATTATTACCTTTAGCAATGCTTTTCAAACGCGGTGTGCGATGGAAAAGTGCCAAGCAAATCGCATCAAGAATGGTGGTTTTACCCGCCCCAGTTGGACCAGTAATTGCGAACAGACCGTTTTCTGCAAACGGCGATTGGGTAAAATCGAGCTTCCAACGTCCTTTCAAAGAGTTCAGGTTTTCAAATTCTAGGCTTAAAATCTTCATACTGGTTACTCTTCTACTTTGTTTGGCGCTTGAGCGCTCTCAGACACTTCAACCATCACTTGTTTAAACTTCACCGTCATGCGCTCTAAACGCGCTTTTTCAGAATCCGTTTCAAACTCTTCTAAGGCAATACGCTTGCTAAACACGTCCATCGGGCTCAGTTCAGATAAGGTTTCTGCCGACTCTTGCTCTAATGCTTGATTACGACGCTCTCTTGCACGGCGCAGTTGAAGTACTTCAACGTTCAAGCCTTCGGTCAATGCACGCATACGTTCTTGGAGATCTGAAAGGTAATCTTGCGCTTGCACTTCGATCGATAACCACACGCTTTGTTCGCTATCTAAACCTATGTATTGGTTCAGCTGAGATTCGATCTCGCTCAAGTCGCCTTTGATTTCAGCTAGAGGTTGGAATGTGGGAACAGGCAATTGAGAAATGGTGCGCTCACCTTCAACAAACTCAACCACACACACTTGTTTCTGAGACTTAAGTTCATCAAAACTTAGTGGGATTGGAGAGCCTGAATAACGAATGTATTCACGCTTTGCCACCACTTGTGGGCGATGGATATGACCAAGTGCGATATAGTCTGCGTCTGGGAAGCCATCAGCGGCGAAACCATCAAGGTTGCCGACATAGATATCACGCACAGAATCCGATTGTTGGACACCCATCGCCGTTAAATGACCGGTAGCGATAATCGGCATGTGCTCGCTGTTTACAAACGTCGCGCGCTTAGCAACCGCCGCATCATAAACACTTTGATAATGCTGTTTGATTGCATCGCCGAGTTGCTTCTGACGCTCAACGCCAGTGACACCCGCCTGGCTCATCAACACATCGCGAGGGCGAATAAAAGGAATGGCACAAACCAGCGCTTCTACATCGCCGTTCTTGCCTTTTAGTTCGACAACCTGAGTCGCATGATCTTCATTGGTATTAGGAATCACGTCTGCGCCCATGTATTTGAGCAGCTGTTGCGTCTCTTTAAGCACAGAGACTGAATCGTGATTTCCACCTAATAACACCAATTGGCAACCGATCTTGTTCGAATCGACCACAAACTTGTTATACATCTCACGAGCGTAACTCGGCGGTGTACTGGTATCGAAAATGTCGCCAGCAACAATGATCGCGTCGATGTCGTGCTCTGTAACTTGCTCAAGTAACCATTGTAAAAACCGTTCATGTTCATTCTTACGGCTTTTATTGTAGAAGTTTTGGCCAAGGTGCCAATCGGACGTGTGAAGAATCTTCATTGCTGCTCACTGGAAGTCGGTAATACCTTTAATCTACCAAAATAGTCGAGATAATTCCCTTTTATAAGCTTGTGAAAACCAACTAATTTCAGGCTTTGGACCAACTCCGCCCATAGCGTGACCAATCGTTATTTTTGACATAAAAAACCGCTCAACGTTAGAGCGGTTTTAGGTGTCCATAGCTTTAGCTTTAAGCTATTTCACAGAGGTCGTCAAAAATTGTACGAAGCGCCCAGAGTTACTGTGCTAAACGCTACATCACGGCTTTCGGGCCGAAGAATTCGATATTTACTGCATCTGCTTGTGAGATTAAACGTAAGGTTAGGCTTTCTACTGGCGTGTATTCAACACCTATACCAAAATGGAAGCCTAATTACGCGCAGCTAGACAATCAAAGATATTGCAATAGATGCCATGATCACGCCAACGACAAATTCCAACACCTTCCACGCTCTCGGGTTCTTAAACATTGGAGCCAAGAAGCGAGCGCCATATCCAAGTGAAAAGAAGAACACGAATGACGCCGATACCGCCCCAGCGCCAAACACATCGCAATCGCTTTGGTTAATGAGTCTTTAGTTTCTGCCGTGGCTTCTAAGGCGTGGTTTTCGGTAAATGCTGATCGGAAGCTTAAGAATGAATAGACACCCAAAAAGATAGCGCCACCCTAATTTTTCAGCTTATGCTGCAGGCAAATATGTCCGCCAACGCACTCTATACCGACCTATCCGGTTACTATGATTTAATGTGTGTAGATATTGACTACCAAGCGCAAAGTAACTGCGTACGTAGACTCCATCAAATCTTTGGAAATGAAGGAAAAACACACCTCGACTTAGCTTGTGGCACTGGCCCACACGTTCGTCATTTTATTGATTTCGGTTACCAAAGCGGTGGCCTAGATCTTAACAAGCCGATGTTAGATATCGCAGAAGTTCGCTGCCCGGAAGCCAAGTTCTCAGTACAAAACATGAGTAACTTTGAGGTCACGGAACCACTCGATCTTATCACTTGCTTCCTGTATTCCATCCATTACAACGATGGCCTTGAGAAACTTAAAGAGTGTATTGAAAGTGTGCATCGTGCGTTAAAGCCAGAAGGTATTTTCTGTTTTAACGTGGTTGATAAAGACAAGATCAGCAACGACCTGTTTGTTAGACACACAACAAACCAAGACAAAGCCGATTTCACGTTCCGTTCTGGTTGGTATTACTCTGGTCAGGGTGATAAGCAAGCGCTAAAGCTTAGCATCGAAAAGACGACTGCTGGTGAAACTCAAGTGTGGAATGATGAACACCCAATGGTGGCATTCTCGTTTAAAGAGTTAATCGAGATATTGAAGCCCTACTTCGAGGTTAATATCTTCGAGCACGATTACGACAAGCTGATTCCTTGGGATACTCAGTCCGGTAATGCGCTGATCACATGTGTCAAAATCTAGATTAATAGATAAACGGCAAATTAAACCAAATCTATAGATCAAAAAAGAACCCACACTCGCCATTCTCCTTTTAGAGCATCAGCCAGTGTGGGTTCTTTTGTATCAAGCTATCAGTTACTGAACTCTAAATTAGAAGTCCGCTGTCATACCTACGTAGTAAGTACGTGGCTCTTCAACATAGCCCATGCTCTCTAGCTCTTGTGATACAGCTTCGTCAGTTAAGTTCGTGATACCTGCACGTAGTCGTACTGAAGCATTCACGTTGTAGATAGCACCTAGGTTCAGCGTTGTGTAAGCGTCTTGAGTTAGATCGCTTTCGATCTGACGTTCACCACGGTAACGCGCACTCACGAAGGTACTTAGATCGTAAGTTGGGCTCCAGTTCAGTTTAACTAAACCCGAATGCTTGTAACGCTCAAGTAATTCGTCACCAGTAGACTTATCTTCAGTGTCTAAGAATGTGTAATTACCAGACACACCCCATTCATCAGTAATTTGGAATTGGCCTGTAAGCTCAACACCTTGAACTACAGCCTCTGATACGTTTGTATAAGTACGCTTACCATTCACATAGCCAGTTGAGCTTGAACTATCAGCGCAACCTTTACCCGATTCAAACACTCCGCCGTTCTCACAATAGGTATCATCACGATCAATTAGGTCGTTGATTTCATTTCGGAATAAGGCACCTTCAACATTCCAACGAGGTTGGCTATAAATCGCAGCGATCTCATAGTTCAAGCTGGTTTCGGGCTTAAGATCTTCATTACCATGTAAATCACATACGCCTTTACAGCTATTAACTGTGTAGTCTGTCTGATTTTGAGTCAATGTTGGTGCTTTAAATGCTTTACCCACACCACCCTTGATGATCAGGTCATTCGTTGTTTGATGAACCAAGTACACACGTGGGCTGAACTCTTCACCGTATAGTTCATGCTTATCTAAACGACCACCAATGGTTGCCGTTAGTTGATCCGTCATTAACCATTGGTCTTGAACAAATAACGCACCTTGATAAGCTTCAGATGTACCATTGACTAAGTTTTCTTTGTTGGTTAATTCACTCAACTGGTAGTCCATACCAAACGTTACGGTGTGACTATCACCAAGATAAGTGGTCGCCGAAGCTTCAACAATTTGAGTCAGCTCTTCGATGTCACTGCTATAGTTAGTATCTGAGTCCGCAGCATCATTATCTGTCACATTTTCGCGTGAGTAGCGAACTTGCGTATCACCCCAGCTCCAAAAGCCACTGTGCGTAATAGCCTGGCTCTGACGCACTACTCGTGTGTCAGACTCAATCACAGACGATACGTTTTCTGCAGATGATTCACGTTCGTCGTCACTGTAGCCAAAATCGAAATCGATGGTTTGGTTGTCTGTTGCATTCCATGTCAGGCTCGCGAGTAAGCTTAATGTCTCTCTTTCTTCTAACGCAGTAATGTCTGAACGATCGTAACCAGAGCTATGCGTACCAGAATAGGGTTGCCAAGCATCACGGCTAGTTTGGTTAACAGATAGGCGAGCAAACAACTCGTCTTCAATTAACGCGCCCGATGTTGTGAAGCCCATCGAGTACTCTTCTCCACCATCACCGTCTAACGGAGATGAAGTGTCCATGCTTAACGTAGAGCTCCAATCATTTTCAGGAGCCTTGGTGATGATGTTGATTGTACCGCCCATACCATCTGAACCGTAAAGTGCAGACATTGGGCCACGGATTATTTCAACACGTTCGATCGAATCAGCAGGAATCGTTGATAGGTCGAAGTCGTTACCACGGATGATGGCACTTGCAGAGCTTAAACGACGGCCGTTCACCATGATAAGAGTGTAATCTGAATCCATACCACGAATAGAGATCATCTGACGGCCAGCACGTGTGCTATCAAAATCAGACTCAACACTCGTTGATTCGGCAACGATGTCTGCCAAGGTAATACCAGGGCTGTCTTCAATGTCTTGCGCGGTGATAACCGACATTGAAGCTGGCGCTTGTTTTAGTGCCATCTCGGTACGAGTTGCCGTAACAACCATTTGCTCATCTGTTGCTTGCGCTTCTTCTTGCGCCAACACGTTAGCTGAAAGTGAGGTACAAATAACAGCGACTGCGATCGAAAGGGGTTTACGAACCAAAAGAGGTTTGCGAATCAAAAGAGATCTCTCAGACATGATATTCATTCTTATATGTGATTGGTAATGATAATGGTTTGCATTAAACAACCAACTACCACTCTTATCAACGAAAGTTTCATACCAAAAATCGATTCTCGTTATTCACCATTCAAATAATGAAAGAGATCTATATCCAACTCGATAGGTATTCGTAATTTTCATTCACCCTGTAGATGGATTATGTATAAAGCTCTTTGAATATATTGCGAACCCAGCGACACATCGGGTCGTTATGAAAGCGCTTATGCCAGTATAAGTAGACGTCTTCTGATGGGTGGCGCAACGCTTTAGGCACGCGTTTACAAACAAGATCTCTTTGCGTAGCGGCTTGTTGAGCAAAAGGTGTCGGTAAATGAAAGATGATGTCGGTTGCTTCTGCCATATCCGGCGCGACGTTAAAATTGGAAAGCTGAATTGGAATGGACAGCTGGCGCTGCTTATCAATCAAGCCAAGATCTTTAAATCGACTTTCGATCGAGAGCTTCTTATCCCCTTGCAGTGAGATTTGACCAAGTTGGCTATTCAACAAGTCATCAACCGTGATCTCTTTGTCCGCCAAAGGATGTTTTTTACTCATCAGCAAACGATAATCGCGGCTAATCACGAACATTCGATACAAATTTTGCTCTGAACTTAACGGCTCGTGGGTCGACAACACAAAGTGCGCATCACCGGATAACAGAGGCTCAAAGTGTCGTTTAGGAATCGAGTCGATATCAACAGTCATGTTTGGCGCTTGTTGACGTATCTCCGCAACTACCTTGGGCAGCAAGTGCGCGACATTAGGCACTAAACCAAAGAAGCGAACCGTACTGTCACTGCTTTGCGGTTCGAATACATCGCCATGTACCAGCTTTTCTAAACGTGTCAGTACCGAATTGAGATCTTGCTTAATGGCTTCTGCTTTTGGCGTTAACTCATAGCCATAAGCCGCTCGCACCAATAGATCATCATTGAAAACGGTACGCAGTTTTTGCAGAGATCGGCTCACCGTAGGTTGGCTCATATCCAGCGCCAATGCCGTGTTGGAAACGTGCTTCTCTTCAAGAAGGTGTTTAAGAATAACGAGTAGATTGAGGTCGACTTGAGCAAGATTCATTATGCAAATATTAACAATATATAAAATTCAATGTGCGCATAGTGCTATTTCTTAACATGTAATACAATTGATAATCACTCCTATTTTGATCTAGAGCAATATGCAGAGCAGAGTTTAAGGTTAAGTGGGTTTTAAAGCTCTAAGTCAGAACTGTTTAAACATAAAAAAGAGAGGCACAATGGCCTCTCTTTGATCGTCTACTTTATATTGCTAGCGTTGAGCTATCAGACTACAGCTTTGTCCAAGCATCTTGCCAGTATTGGCTATCTGCTGGAGCGTAAGACGCGCTTGCACACCATGCCGTGTATGGCCAAGGCTTACATTCGTACAAGCCATTATCGCTGCCGACCACAATGTCACCCGCTGCGTAGTTTGTGCCCGCTTCATATGGAGGGTAATCACCTGGAGGAGGTGTTGTTCCGCCACCGTCTTTAACAGCGAACGAATCGTTTACCATCACCATTTCACCGTCAGATGCTTTACCGACTACTTCAAGTGCATATTGCCCTTCCGCTACATCGTATAAGTCGATGGTAATAGCACGGCTGTCCGTTACGTTAACCTTAGTTTGCTCAACCACAGTACCTGCACTGTTGATCACCATAGCGGTAACATCTAATGCTTCATTTGATGTCAGTGTCAGATCTAAACGCACGTTGCCGTTATCTGGCGCATATTGTGATTGAAGTCCTGAAACCGAAAGCTCTAAGTCATCGCCCGGATCTGGGTTACCACCACATGAAGAGTCTGAAACTTTTCTCCAAACGCCCCACTCACCTGTTGTTCCTGGCTCTTCGCCGCGAGTGTACCAACCTGCAACCCACGTTGCTCCGTCATGCGAAACTTGGTCACCTTCCACATAAACTGTGTTTGAATCCCATGGAGCAGCACAGTTAGAACCATCAGTTACTGACACTTTACGGTCAGCAGTTACGGTTTGGTTCGCGCTATCTGTTACGCTGTATACAAGTGTGTAGTTGCCGATTTCATTCACATCGACACTGCCAGTGTGTGTGATGGTGCTTGTTAGGTCACCATCTTCAGCATCATTTGCACTAACACCCGCCATCGGATCAAATGCGTTACCTAACATGACAGTAGTATCAGACACGCCATCGAATACAGGTTTTTGGCTGTAAACTTCTACCGTTCTTGCTTTGGTTGTTTCATTGTTATCGCTATCTTTAACACGGTAAGTCAGTACATAAGTGCCGATAACCGCCGTTTCGACGTATCCTTCAACATCGATTGATGACGTTAGATCGCCGTCTTCTTTGTCTGTTGCCGTTACGCCATCCATAGGATCAAACGTTGTTCCGTGAAGAACACGCGTATTTTCGACACCTTTAAGAACAGGCTCACCCTCTACTGGTGGTGGCGTTACTTGACCGTGTACAAACGGGCCGTAGTCTTTAATGAACTGCTCGTTGTATTGTTGGCCGTTTTTGTTGGTGCCCATGTCCCAGTTGATAGACCAAGTCATCACACCACGTAGCGGTTGACCTTGCGCCGTTAGGCTATCAAATGCGTCGTATAAATCTTGTGGCTCTTGTACAAAACCGGTTGCTGCAGCATCGATGCTTGAAGGAATACCAAACACGAGCTTGTCATGTGGGATTTTGTGGAAGCCACGCGTTCCGTTGATAAGAGAATCAGAAATGTAGTAGATGAATTCTTCTTTTAACGCATCGTTGTTTTGAGCAATCCAACCCACGCCTTCAACCCAGATACCATCGCCACCTTGGTTGTAAAATTGTGGGTTAATCCAGTCGTAGTAGCCTTCTAGATTATCGATATAAGGAACGTACTTACCGCCTGTCGTTAGATACGGGAACTCAGGCGCCATTGTAATAAGGAAGTTTTTACCTTCTGCGCGGTAGTGATCTTTCACTAGCTTAAGTGCATCCGGAATCACGGTTTGGTTGTTTGCGGCGGTTACGGCTGCTTGTTCAAGGTCGATATCTAGGCCATCGAAACCGTAACGCTCAGTTAGACGGATAATCTCATCAGCAAAGGCTCTTTCATCACCGGTTTCTAGCTCTACGTGTGCATCCGCACCACCCAAAGCCAACAGTACAGAGCGACCTTGCTTGTTGAGCTCAGAGATTTGGTCAATAAATTGTTCTTCTGAAAGCCCAATGGTTGGGTCCAGTTTAAAAGTTGGGATTCGACCATCAGCCACATCGTAAACCTTCATGAATGACACATTCACGATGTTGTACATTGGGTTCACTTCATCCAACGTCACACATGGCGCATTACCACCTTGGTAGCCGCCACCGTCACACCAGTTATGCCAATAGCCAACCACGACGCCAGAGTCTGGATTCGTCATATCTGAACCATTCGCATAAACAGCGCCAGACATAGCCGCCATGCCGACCGATACTGCTAATTGTAGAGCTTTACGTTTCAACATTAGTCCCACTTCCTTACTTAACAGCTGTGCCAATCACAACCGAACCAATTCATTGTAATCATGAATATTTATAGAGAAGTAATGGAATTTATAGGAAAAGATGACCTTTGATTTAACTTGTGATTTTGAGTCACAGATTGAATATCAGAATCAATATGATTTTGACTTTTCATTCAAATTGAAATGCTAAAAACTGTTATTTTCGGCTGAATGCATTGGCCATATAAATATTTAATCAACCTTAATTCACTAAGATAATTAACCAAAAATATAAAAAATCACCGATAGGAAAAAATAAACTTTAAATCGGCAAAAATCATCCCAAATACGCCGTAATTACTGACCTAAGACCAGATACCATTGCGAGTGATATCACTAAAACAGCCTGGATATAGCCATCATACATGTGCTAGCAATACGCACGTATAACGGAATATAGGAGCAAGAATTTGTAGGATTTT
Source organism: Vibrio sp. 10N.222.49.C12 (assembly GCF_041475025.1). NCBI lineage: Bacteria > Pseudomonadati > Pseudomonadota > Gammaproteobacteria > Vibrionales > Vibrionaceae > Vibrio > Vibrio sp. 10N.222.49.C12. Next base: position 48,481 of record NZ_JBFRVF010000030.1, read on the forward strand.
GAATGTATACATCGGGAGTTTTTCAGTTAACCGTCAGTGCCAGATGAATAATATGCATCCAATAGTGAAATAAAATTCACCTTATCAAGTTCATTAAGTTGATTAATTCCAGCCGCTGCTTTTCTTCCTCCGCCAGTCGCAAAACTTGAGCAAATTTCGTCTGCACCCGTTCTATTTGATAATGGCGCACGTAAGCTCACCGTGTAAGACTCGCCGTCTTGATTCTTCGTTAAAACGGCTTGCGCTCGGTTTGGATCTTGATTAACGATTTCATTACCAAATACGCCACTGATGCGCCTTGCCCACGTCTCACCTGGCAGTTCAAACACACGTGCGACTTCACTTTCATAAACAGGAGCAAGGTTTGATAACTGCTGGCGATCATTTTGATAAGCATCTCGTAGTCGATAAAACACAGAGTCTTTATCATCCAAAAGATCAAACGGATTCGGGTATTGATAAAGGGTTTTGTAGAGCTCAGCTGGCGTGAAATGCAAATCACTCAGTGACGAACCGTAACCGTTGTAGTTAATCAAGGTACCTAGCTCTTCTAGAAACTCTTTTTGAGATTGAGCGAATCCATTTTCATCCGCTAGCCGCGCCGCCACCGTTTTTAGATTGTCGCCAAAGGCAGCTGCGATTGCCCAAGCCACATGCGCACCATTCAGCTTCTGGTTAATCAGCAAGCTCGTGCAGCTCTCTGGCGCGTTATCAATCAGAGTATCTAAATGACTAGAAGTTGGGACATCCCCTGTTCGGTGGTGATCGCAATAAAATACATTGATGTTTGCGTCTAGCAGTGAGTGCAGTGCAGGCAGGTTTTTCTCCATCGATACATCTAAAACGGTAACGGAAGAAACATCACCTTGCTTACCCGGCTCCATAGTTTGAGTAACAACTTGAGAGACCAACTTAATATCACGCTTAACACCAGTAATGAGCACGCTCTCTCTTGGCTCACTTAATCGCAGCTGTAACAACGCGATTATGCCATCTGCGTCTCCGTTGAATACGTCGTAGTGCATGTTGTTCCTCTTCCTATAGATTTAACCGTTTGCCAGAAACGCGCCAATTCGTTTGTGTGTTCGATAGTCTGTCATTATTTTAGTTATATTTCACAGATACTTAAGTCTATTTTGGAATGCCTTATTCTCATTAGATAGAAAAGATAAACACATTAATAATATTGTATGACTTATGTCACAGTAAAAGAATACGAAAAGATTATAAAATAAGCGCCTCCCACTTAATGATAAAGAGACGAATGAACACTACCACCACTCTTGTTTATGACACTTTGAAAAGCCTTGCTGCTCACGCTCCTGAGCAACATGCCGAGATTCGCCAGCGTTTATATGAGCAGTTGAGCCTGCCATTTAACAAGCAGCTCTCGTTATACGCTAATGTGCTTGGTCCTATCAGCTCAGGTAAGTTAGCGGGATGCGACAATATTGATAAAGCGGTTGAACTGGCACTGGATGTGCTGGAAGGCCGAAATAAGTAGTCCCCCCTTTAATACGTAATATAACGGCCCAGATCTTCCCCCAGATCGGGCCGTTTTTTTATTCTCGTCATTTATCTATTTGAATTTCAGGCACAAAAAAGGCGTAGATAATCCACGCCTTTTGTTTTAGTAAGTTCTATGTTGTTTATGAAGTCTTGAACTGCGCGACCGCTTGGTCCATATCGTTCGCTTGCTCTGCTACCTTGTCCACTTCAACTAAGCAATGCTGCGCCGAAGCGTTATTGTCGTTCGAGATAGTGTTCAGATCAGTAATTGAGTCACTCACTTGCGCCATTACTGCGCCCTGCTCTTCAATCGCTGAAGCAATACGTTCTGAATTACCTTGGATGCTTTCCATGTCGCTCAAGATAAGTTGCAAGCTCGCATCCAGCTCTTCCGAATCTTTCAGCGTTAGTTGACCTTGTTGATTACACTCGCCAATCTCTGCCATCGACGCCTGCATCTGGCTTTGAATTGCACTCACCACTGAAGTTATCTCTGTGGTCGATTGATGCGTTCTGCTTGCTGAATACATGTACATTAGTTGAATGATAAAAGTGAGAGACAGCTATTTGACGGAACATAAATGGCTTGAATGTCATGGTATACAAGGCATTGAATTAAAAGACTTTGACGCACATTTGGATGCATTATTTATGATGACATTTTTTTGGCTCTCCAGAAGAGCTCGAGCGAAGCGCAATATTGGAGGTTTTGACTTGGTTTTTAAACAGTGAATCCGTCTATTGATGATTGTACAGTAGAGCGTAAACGGCGAAAAAAATGGACCTACTCAATTCGAGTCAGGTCCATCTTTTGATTTTCTAGTCAATCGCTTTGCAGCTAAAGAGTTAGGTGCGAATTCAAGGCTGGCTAAAACGCTTTTACCATCTTGGTTAGGCACTTCAATAACACCGCTTTCTCGTCTTCTTCGATATCTTGCGTCAGCTCATTAACCAAATTCAAGTGAAGCTGATTGTGGTGAACGTGTATCTTCTGCCCTTCATCCGTCAAGGCAACCACAATCGCACGACGATCTGTTGGGTGTTCATGGCGCTCAATCAATTCAGCTTTAACCAACTTTTCTATTTGAACAGTAAGTGTACCCGTGGTAATACCCAACTTTTCAGCGAGCTCTTTCATTCTTAACGCACCATGCATACCAAGTACTTCAATGGTGTGTACTTGAGCCAGGGAATAACCCGTCTCTTTGACAACAGACTGCTCCCACGAAGACATTTTATCGTAGAACTCAGTCAGTATTTGGTTAAGCTGTTCTATATTTCGCATGGTCGTTTGAATGCACTTCAAGAGTAAGATGATTAATCTTATCAAACTTGGCGAGCATTTGTTTATATTCAGAGACGGTTTTATCACTGTTTGATTCAAGAGTAATCGCTGCTGAATAGTGATGCCCACTCACCTTCCACATATGGAAATCGGTGACCGACGCATAAGGCGTTAAGGTTTTGGTCACTGAGTCACGATAATCTTGGTCGATATTCTCATCCAGCAGGATTGGGCTGGTTTGTTTCATAAGGTTCATCGTCCACTTAGCAATCACGAATGCGCCAACCATTCCCATTGCTGCATCTAACCAGTTCCAATCGTAAAACTTACCAAATAGCAGCGCAACAATCGCAAGCAGCGAAGTTAGAGTATCCGCCAACACATGCATGTAGGCTGCGCGTAGGTTGTGATCATGATGGTGTCCGTGATGCTCGCCATGTTTATGACCATGGTCGCTGTCGTGCTCATGGCTATGTGAATGACCGTGATTCTTACTATGATTGTGGCCATGCTCGTGTCCGTGATCATGATGGTGATCGCCAAGTAAAAACATACTCACCACATTCACAGTTAAACCAATACAAGCAACGATGATCGCTTCATTGAACTGAATCGCTTGTGGGTTAAACAAACGATGTACTGATTCCACCAGCATCAACAATGCCACAATCCCCAATGCAATCGCGCTGGTGTAGCCCCCTAACACGCTGACTTTGCCAGTACCGAAAGAGAAACGTTCGCTCTCGGCATGTTTCTTCGCATAACGGTATGCAAATAAGGTGATACCAAACGCTGCGGCGTGCGTCCCCATGTGCCAACCATCGGCAAGCAATGCCATCGAGCCGTAAATAGTACCTGCAACAATTTCGACAACCATGGTAACGACGGTCAATAACAGGACATAGAACGTGCGTTTCTCACCTTGACTGTTATGTGAAGAAAAGTTGTGTTGGTGACGTGTTGGAAAACTCAAAATGGCGTCCTTAGCTTGTGTTTGTGGTTAGATGATCGTTGCAAATAAAAGCCCTTTGATTGACAAGTAATTTGACAATCAAAGTAATAATTTGAAATTTAGTTTGATTATCAAACTTTGTCAACGATGAATTTTGAAACTCTGATTTGCGGGACGAATAGTTGATGGTGAGCGCTAGTTTGTTCCAAAGATTATTGATTCAGTAAAAACGAGGCTTTCCAGGGACAAAAAAGCCCACTCGAGGTGGGCTGATTGAGTCAAACTCAATGATTGTATTTATTTGTTTTGCAATGAAATAATCTCATCATTCACCCAACCTAACAGCTGCTTGGTTGCTTTCGACAAGACTTGGTTCTGCCGAACAATATAACCAAGGCTGGTGCTCGAGAAGTTGGTCAATGGTGTCACTTTCGAATGCAGGTGCTGCTTGGTTGATACCGCAAACTCCGGGACAATAGCCACACCAAATCCCGCTTCTGCCCAGTCGATTTGAGCATCGACACTCCCTACTTCCATCACCCTATAATTAGGTAGATTAAGGCTTGGTAAACCTTCATCAATAAAGTCACGCGTTCTCGTATCATGACCTAGTAGAATCAAAGTGAGCTCTGCATCAGAGTCTCGGATATCAACCCCATCGCCAAGCGCACACCAAGAAAGCTCTTGCAGCTTAGTGAAATACAAAGACTCGTTGTGCTGCTCTTTGGCGATAACAAAACCAATATCCGCTTGAGCATTTTTAACTAAATTCGATGCCTGAGATGACGTGGTATTCAAGAGCGTAAGGTCAATACCGGGATACTGCGCTTTGAACTTCTGGAACGGACGAATTAGCAAAAATCGAGAAATGATGTCACTTACGGCAATGGTTAACGTCCCTATTTTAAGGTCGTTAATGGCATTGAGATCGGCCTGACAAATCTGCAGTTCGAGTAGCGTTCTTTGGCTTGTTTCCAATAGCCGTTCACCCGCTTGAGTCAATTGAAAAGGGCTTCTTTCTATCAACTTTATGCGTGTTTGTTGTTCCAGTTGTTTTAGGTGCAAACTCACATTGGGTTGTGTCATATGCAGTGCATTGGCCGCTTTCCCAAAATGCTTGTACTCCGCTAGCGTCACAAACGTCTTCAACAAATTAATATCGAGCATCATGTCCCCTCTCTCGTGTCACTTACATCATTCCCTAAAGTAAAGAATGCCCCATCGTCATTCCCTACAGTGAGGAACGAGCGTGATAGGGAATCTCGCTTGTGGGTTAAAACTTTAAGGATATATGGAATCCTTATCAAGATAATAAAGATAATTAATTTCTCTTATCCACCTTGTAGGCCTAACATGATTCCTCAATCAGTTAGGAGAAAAATTATGCCATCTATCGTTGTTGTGGGCGCAAACTGGGGTGATGAAGGCAAAGGCCGCATCGTCGATTTTTTAGCAGACCAAGCTTCTGCTAGCATTCGTTTCCAAGGCGGAAACAATGCAGGTCATACTGTGGTAAATGACTTCGGTACATTCAAACTGCACCAACTACCTAGTGGTATTTTTAATCCTAATTGTACGGCGGTTCTTGGCCCTGGCATGGTGATCAGCCCTGCTGCGCTAACTAAAGAGATTGCAGAAGTTCAAGAGGCTGGCATCAAAGTGAAAATGGCGATCTCAGATCGTGCGACACTGTGTCTCCCTTTACATGCTCTTGAAGATACGCTTGAAGAAGAGCGTTTGGGCGATGGCGCTTACGGCTCTACACGTCAAGGCATTGCACCAGCGTACGGCGATCGTGTAATGAAGAAAGGCATTCTTGTCGGTTGGCTGAATCAACCTGAAATTTTAGAGCAGCGTATTCAATTCCTACTTGATTGGAAGATGCCTCAGCTTAAAGCGCTCTACCCTCAATGTGACTTCTCCCAGACTGCTTCTGAAATGACAGAATGGCTACTTGAAGTAACTAAAGCGTGGCGCCCGTTCATCTGCAACGTAACTGAGCCGCTTAAAGCGCTGCAATCACAAGACGCAAACCTACTGTTTGAAGCTCAGTTAGGCGCAGGTCGCGACCTTGTCTACGGTGAATACCCTTGGACAACATCTTCGAATGTAACCGCAGCTTATGCTGGCATTGGTAGCGGTTTACCTGCACTTCGTCCTGAACGTGTTATCGCTGTTGCTAAATCATTCAGCTCGTCTGTTGGTACTGGCACGCTAGTAACTGCAATGGAAGAACAAGACAGCTTCCGCGAAAGCTCTAACGAATACGGCGCAACTACGGGTCGACCACGTGATATGGGTTACTTTGATGCAGTGGCAACTCGCAACGGTGTTGACCTGCAAGCTGCAACGGAAATCGCACTGACTAAGATTGATTGCCTGTCTGGTTTGTCTGAGCTTAAGATCTGTACTGCTTACTCAGGAGAGCACACAGAGAACCCGATTTGGCCACAAACGGCTGAGCTAAAGCCCGTATATGAAGATATGGCTGGCTGGGATGAAGACATCACGGGTTGCCGCACGTTTGAGAGCCTTCCTCAAGCAGCGCAAGATTACGTTACTCGTATCGAAGAGCTGATGGGTGTGCCAATCGTGATGGTATCGGTAGGTCCTGAGCGCGAGCAAATGATCATTCGAGGTTAGATCTCTATTCGAGTATTTCAGCTAAAGTGATTGTTTTAGCTGAAATACTCATTGATAAAATCAAATGTCATCAAATTTAAAGCGACTACACATTCTTCTTATAATTCTCAGCCTGCTCTAGCACGCCTTTGTAAACATCATCGTTGGCTACTGGTGGGAAGCCGTATTTGTGTAGCAGTAAGATTAAATCCACTTTCAACTTGGCTTTGATATCATCGCGCCCTGCCCAATCTGGATATTGGGCGACATTGTCTACTGTGGTTTTCATCTCCTTCGCCAATTCGAGCATCTTGTCATCGTCGTAAGTGAAATCGTATTTCTTGCGCATGTGATTCAAGATATCGAGGAACGCTTTCTCTTCTAGATCGATGCCTAGATCTTCAAACGAGCCCATTTCTTTCACGATATCAAAGATAATGTCGGTCATTTCTTGAGAGAAGGTATCGAACTCCTCACCATTCAACACATCATTTTCACGACGTTCGTTATACTGCTCCACCAGCGATTGGAAGCGCTTAGAGAAGTTCATACCTTGTAGCTGGTTGACCTTTTTAAAGTCACTTATCGCCTTCTCTAGTAACTTTTGAAGTAACTGAATTTTGGTGTTAGGCAGCTTAATCTTGTTGATGCGAGCTAGGTAATCTTCGTCGAAAATATCGATAGCTTCGGCGTGCTCATCACCAATGGTAAAGATCTCTTCTACCCCATCGGCACGAAGTGCTTCTGCTACTAACTCACGAACACGCTTATTCATTTGTGCCGTGTCTGGTGCATCACCTTTGGTTAGCTTAAAGATGATAGAGCGCACTGCGATATAGAAGTGAATTTGGTCACGCTCTTGCTGAGATAACAATTCACTACCACAGCAAACATCATAAGCCGCCTTCATACGGCCCACTAAAGCCATGAATCGGGTTTCGCCTTTCTTGGTTTGAAGAATGTATTCTGCCGACTGATTAAGGCACTGTAGCTGCTTGCACGGCTCTCCTGTGTAATAACCGGACGTATCGAACTTGTGGAACATCTGCCTTAACAGATCGAGATGGTTCTTTACCTCAATAACGGAAAAACGAATATCTTCAAAGTTAGTCTCATCAGCCTTTGAATACATCGCTAAGGCTTGATTCATACGCGACTTGATACCAATGTAATCGACAACGAGCCCTTTCGCCTTGCCTTCAAACTTACGGTTAACACGTGAGATAGTTTGAATCAGGTTGTGTTTCTGCAACGGCTTATCGATGTAGATAGTATCCAATTCAGGAACGTCAAAACCTGTTAGCCACATGTCGACTACAATGGCTATTTTGAAATTCGACTTAGGACTCTTAAACTGCTGGTCGAGTGATTTTCGATATTCCTTTGTCCCTAGTAGGCTGTACTGATCTGGATCATCGTCTTTGCCGCGCGTCATCACCATTTGCACCATCGCAAGTGGCTTTAACTCTTCTTTCTCTTTATCCGTCAGCTCGACACCATCAATTGATAGCTTTTCCTCGAACCATTCTGGCCTTAAGATTTTGACTTGCTTATAAAAATCAAACGCGATTTCACGACTCGCACAGACAAACATCGCCTTGCCCTTTATCGTGGAACCTTCTTTAACTCGCCCTTCATAATGTTCAACAAAGTCTTTCGCCAAAGCTTCAATACGGTCAGGGTCGCCAAGAATCGCGTTCATATTGGCAGAAGCTTTCTTGCTCTCTTCTATCTGATGTTCATTAGTGCCAGCTTCTGCACACGCTTGGTAGTATTTCTCTACCTCTTCAAGCTTGCTGTTATCAAGAATAACTTTAGCTGCTCGGCCTTCATAAACAATACGAACCGTAATTTCATCATTAACAGATTCTGTCATGGTGTAGCTGTCTACTGCATCACCGAATACATCAAGGGTGGCATCGATCGGCGTTCCGGTGAAGCCAACGTAAGTCGCGCTTGGTAGAGAGTCGTGCAGATACTTAGCGAAGCCGTATGTCTCTTTCACATCGACGGCTACGCCATCTTGATATTTGATCACCACTTTCTTATCGAGGTTGACCTGTGAACGGTGCGCTTCATCCGAAATACAGATGATATTAGTACGCTCAGAAAGCAGTTCGATGTCTTCGGTGAACTTATGAATGGTAGTCAGGAACACACCACCACTCTTGATGCCTTGTAGCTTATCTCTTAAATCTTGACGGCTTTTAACTGGCACCACCATCTCATCACCAATGTAATCAGAGGCATTACAGAACTGTTTAGAAAGCTGGTCATCGAGATCGTTGCGGTCGGTAATAAGTACAATGGTCGGGCTTTCAAAATCGATGCTTTTCATCAATAGGCGAGATAGAAACTGCATGGTAAAGCTCTTACCACACCCTGTTGCACCAAAGTAAGTACCGCCTTTACCACTACCGTATGGCTTACGTTCTTTGTCGATGTTGTAGTAAAGCTTACGCGCTGCGTAGTACTGCGGGTAACGACAACAGACTTTTATCTCTTTCTTAGAGGTATCAGGGAAGAAGACAAAGTTCTTCACTACATCAAGTAATCGAGTTTGGTTAAACAACCCGGCAATCATGGTGTAGAGGGAATTAATACCCTCTTTTTCGGTAGACTCGTTGCCCGTTACTTTGCGCCACGCGTAAAAAAACTCATACGGCGCAAACAGGTTACCCATTTTGTTGTTCACACCATCACTGATGATGCACATCGCGTTGTAGACGAACAGCTTGGGAATATCACGGCGATAACGCACACAGATTTGCTTCCATGCATCAAAGATGGTCGCGTCTTTCTCTCGCACGGCACTTTTGAATTCAAACACCACCAGCGGCAAGCCGTTCACATAAAGGATGCCATCAGGGATTCGAACTTGTTCATCGACACCTTCAATCTCTAGCTGGTTAACGATTTTATAGATATTGGTATCAGTCGGGTCTAGGCGATATGTTTCTAAGTAACTAACATTCCCCTCTGCAACTTCTCTATCAGTATTATCTGATTTAGATTTATTCTCTAGCAACGGGACAAACATCAAGCGTAAGGCTTGTGCCAAATGTCTTGTGTCGATTAACTCAATATAGAGGTCTTTCTTTGAGCGATCTTCACGCTTAAACAGAAAGCCATTGGTTAGCCATTGGCAGAAGGTTTTATTGCTATGGTATAAATCACTGGCAGGCAACGTTGAGATCATACGAACAATGGTGTCAATTTCGCTCTCGGTTATAGCATCGCCTCGGTACTGCTTGGCAAGGTAGCGGCGTAAGTCATCTAAGATGAGTACTTGTTCTTTGTCTTCACGCGCTATTTGTTCACCCACTACGTGTGGGTAGCCTTGCTCACCCAATAGCTCAATAATGGCCTGTTCGAGTTTGGCTTCAGTAAATTTTAAGCTCATCGCCTTTTCCTACTGCTGTTTGACGTTGTTTGTTGTTTTCTAAATTGAGTTATTTAAATTTGTTTTGTAGTAACTCGGTTTCGGGCTTTGTTCCATTTTCTCAACACCGCAGATCTTGTCACCTCCGCAGAATCAGATATATTTTGAATAATATTTCTGAATTAAAGCGAACATATTACGCTTACGCTTGTACGTGGTAGCGAGTTGCGCCACCTGACTATAAAATGTCGCCAATTGAGTAGGATGCGATTTCAGCATATTCTCTAAACGTCGAAGTAACTCTAAAGCTTGATCGTAAGCCGTATTATTGGTCTGTTCGATATAAGATGAGACTGCTCGCAGATAATAATCCAGCGTATTTTCAGGTTTATCATCCACAATATGATCGGCAAGCGAAATAAGTCCTTGTATTGATATTTTATGTTCGGCAACCCATTCGCACGCTTTGTCTAATTGCTGGTTATCGATATAGAACAGAACCAAGGCATCCGTACGATCAGAAGCTTGATTATAGCGGTCTGGTTGTTGATAGGCATTGGCAAGTAGCAGTTCAGTGCGGGAGAAAAATTCAACATCATCAATTTGGTAATTGGCTTTAAACTTCGCTAACTGTTGATAATATTGAAAGCTTGGTGATTGTTCTAACAAACGGTTAGCTAATACCCATGCAGAATGGATTTCACCTAGTTCAACATAAAGACGGAATTGAGCTTGTTCGCACGCACGAAGTTCATAATCACTCGCCATTTTTTTCGCCTTAGCTAACCAAAACTCAGCTTCTAACGGCTCTTGCTCATCAATGAACATATCAACAACTTCAAGATAATCTCGACACGTTCGTGCTATTTTTTGTTTAATTTCCGCCACTTCACGCCAATCGGAGCTGTGTTTCATTAACGGAACTGCCCATGAGCGTAAGTTCCAGCTACTCTCATCTTGCGATGCTTGATCTATCGCTTGGCGGCATAAGGTTAGAAAGTGGGTGTTAGATTGCCAAATCGCTCCAAAACTCTCTTCAATCGAAGGAAATACGTCAAATTCGTAATGGGTCAAACGCTCAAACATCCACTGCGCTTTCTCTTGCTCACTCCAATTAAGCTTTGCCAGCGTCTTTGGCATGTGTTCGTTAATCATGCTTTCAATGCCATAACGATCGCCATTGGAGTCATCAATTTGCTCTAGCACCTTATTCAACCGTTCAACAAGGTAGTTGATTAATTTCCATTGATGATCGGCGTTAAGGCTTTGCATTGATTCAATGATCATGTTCAATTGAATTTCTGCTGAGTTGAAATAATCATGGCTTTCTCGCCAATCCCAGAGCTGTTCTCGCGGTAAGGCTTGGGTAACCAACTTTTTCAGCTCGCCATATACGGCTGGCTTTTCGCGTATGTCAATTTTTGTCAGCAGTGCATTCCATGTGTACTCATCTTCTTCTAGGTATTCGAGTAGCATCTCTACCATGGCCTCTTCACCAAGGCTTTGCAGGTGATTTTTTATGGTATCTCGTTCACTACTTTGGTTTAAAGCTTGTTCTTGGTCTTGTAGGCAAAGGGCAACCGCCACGCCGTGCTTGCACAACATTTGATATTGCGCCGCAGGGCAAGTACAAGTGCCAACCAGATCGCCAGTGAAATCGAGGCTCACTTGATAATTGAGGCTGCCTTTGACCTGTGCGATCGCGGTGTTGCCAACAAGGTTAAGCTTGCGTACTGCACCACTGCGTGAAAGCAAGATGCCTTTTTGCAAAGTGCTTGTTTCACACAGTGTCGTCAATTCAGAAATGTCGATTTCACGAGTATTAGTTGCGTTCATTATATTATGGTTCCACCTACGCTTTGCTTTGTTCTATTTCGGATTCATCTAATTCCCACCTTCGTTATCTCAGAACCGAGGCGCGAGGTATCTGAGATCTCGCTTTTCACCACCGTCAAAAACGAGATTCCTGATAAGTTCGTCCCTCACTTTCTGGAATGACGAAAGGTTACTCTGCCAGTTCTTTAACTTGTTCTACTTGCACGCTTTCTAAGTCGATTTCGCCGGAAAGCAATTTAGGAAGAAGAGTATCGCGTAGCTCTGAGAGAGACTTATTTTGTTCATTATTAGCGACCATCTTTTCAAACAGAGGAGTAACAATCTCTTCAAACTTCGCCAATACATCAGAGTCCGGATGACACACATTTGTTGAGTGTACAAAGTTACGATTTAGACTCGGTACTGCCGAACCAGAGTTTAAGGACTTTAGATCTAGTGAACGGAGTAAGTGGTAGGCATAATATGGCCCGCATGTTCTAAACTCTCGAACATAAAGCGTTGTATTTAGTGGCCAATACTTATCAAGAGATAGATATACATTCCCAATCACGCCACTTCGCCCAGTTATGATACCCGGAGGCTCCATTTTGAACTCATTGTGGGCACCATGATAACCGCCCGCAGCATAGACAGGATATTCCCCGTCTTGGCGTTTAGATTTTGGTAAGTCGAATCCCCTGTGGAGTTCAAACAGCTTTGATAATTCACCAACACCCCACCCCTCAGGAATCAAACCCAACTCAGACTCAACGAGCTTTTCTGGGAAAAGCGAGGCAACTTCTTTTGAAAGAAAAGGCGCATCCATCCCTTTTGGCTGTTCGCCATTCATTTTGGCTTTTACTGGGTCAAAATCGACAAACCAAGATTTGAACAACGTTTGCGCCATTTGCTCTAGGGTTTGGTTGATTTGGTTGTTGAGGGTGATTTTTTTATCTAGATCTCGTAAATGAGTAGCTAACTTATTCTGATATTTAGGGCACTTTGGAACAGATACCTTAGCTCTGTGAAGGTCATTCCTATTTACCCCGGGCACAGCACCTTTGTCCGTATAGTCTTTATAAGATACGGTTTTCAAATAGTAATAGATAAATAATGGATCATTCCCCTTAAAATCTTTTACATAAAGCGTTGTATTTAGAGGCCAAAAATCTTCTTCTATATAAAACACCTGCCCAATCGTGCCATATCGACCAGTTACAACACCCGGTGATTTTATTTTCACTTCATTATGTAAACCGGAATGCCCAGAAGATGAAACAACAGGTACACTTCCATTTATCCGCTTTGTTTTAGGAAGGTCATATCCACGTTTCAGCTCAATGACATCACCTAGCTCAGTATTTATCCATTCATTCCCCATAACCCAACGCCTCCAAATTACGGCGAATGGTTTTGTCTAACTCTTTGGATTGATTCATTTGGCTATATAGAGTTTGTGAAAGTTCACTCATCTTGGCTTCAAACGGAATGCCATCATCTTCCACGTCAGCTGCGCCAACATAGCGCCCCGGCGTCAGTACAAAATCATTAGCCTTGATATCAGCAATCGTCGCTGATTTGCTAAAGCCTGCTTGGTCTTGGTACTTATCTACTTTGCCATCACCTCGCTCAATACGCGCTTTGAGTTCTGCGTCATCACAGCGCCAAGCGTGGTAAGTGTCGGCAATTAGAGCGATGTCGCCTTTAGTCAGCTCTTTATTGGTGCGGCTAATCATGGTGCCCATTTCACGAGCATCAATGAACAGAGTCTCTTTTTGGCGGTTACGGAAACCTTTGGTGGTGTTTTCGGTTTTGTCTTTAGTGATAAACCAAATACATACAGGGATCTGCGTAGTAAAGAACAGCTGCCCCGGCAAAGCGATCATACATTCAACGCGATCGTTCTCGATTAGCTGCTGGCGGATCTCGCCTTCACCAGACGTATTTGAACTCATAGAGCCATTCGCCAATACAAAACCAGCCGTGCCTGTTTCACTTAGCTTAGAGAGCATATGCAAAATCCAACCGTAGTTGGCATTGCCTGTTGGCGGGGTGCGATAGCCAGCAAAGCGCGCATCGTCGGTTAGCTCGGCTTCATTACGCCAACCTTTAAGGTTAAACGGCGGGTTCGCCATGATGTAATCGGCTTTCAAGTCTTTATGCTGGTCAGCAAAAAAGGTATCGGCTGCACGCTCACCCAAATTGCCTGATAAGCCGCGAATGGCTAAGTTCATCTTCGCCAGTTTATAAGTGGTCGAGGTCAACTCTTGACCATAAATAGCAATATCTTTGGTGCGCCCTTCGTGCTCTTTAATGAATTTTAAAGACTGAACAAACATACCGCCCGAGCCACAAGCCGGATCGTATATTTTGCCTTGGAAAGGCTCTAGCATTTCAGCTAACAGTGTTACCACTGACTTAGGCGTATAGAACTCGCCACCACCTTTGCCTTCGGTTGCTGCAAATTTACCTAGGAAGTATTCATAAACACGACCGACTAAATCTTCTTCGCTCATGTCGCATTCGTTCGCCAGCGTGTCGATGTTTTCAATGCTGTCGATAAGTGACGCCAGCTTTTTCACTTCCAAACCTTGGCGCGAGAAGTAGTTGTCTGGCAGGGCGTCTTTTAAGCTAGGGTTGTTTTTTTCGATAGTCGATAAAGCGGTATCGATGATGATAGCGATATCATCTTGCTTAGCGCGCGCTTTAACAAATGACCAACGCGCATCTTCTGGCAAAAAGAAGATGTTGTCTTGTTGGTAGAACTCTTTCATCTCAACAAAAGCTTCTTGCCCATCGTCTATCATCTTCTGACGGCGTGCTTCAAACTTGTCGCTGATGAACTTTAAGAACACAAGACTTAATACCACGTGTTTGTATTCAGATGACTCAACACTGCCACGCAACTGATTAGCGGTATCCCAAAGGGTCTCTTCAAAGCCTTTGGTCGCTTTTTTAGCTTTTGACGCGGGCTTAGCTGTTGAAGCAGGTTTCTTGTTAGCGGGTGCTTTTGCCATGTTCTTAATTACTCGAATAATGTAGGACTTGGCTCTTAACAGCAGAGCCAAGATTTATTGCGTGGTATTGTATCGTAAATGCGACTTTTTGCATTGATTAAGAGTTACTTATGATAAATAAATAGCAACTAAATTTGGGTAACTTCTCCCGTAATTTCAATATGTTTTTCAACGCTAATTGGAAACTCTTCAGTACTGAAAACCACTAACTTTTGCCCAGCTCTAGTCATTGCTACATAAAGTTTACGCATTGATTCTTGCAATACTTCTTCTCTTTCCGAATCACTCAACTCTAGATTCTTAGGCTGGTTAATTATTTGACCACAACCAAGAACGAACACCGTACCAGACTCCATACCCGTACAACTATTGATATTAAGTAGCCTAATTTTGCTGCCTACGTTATCCGCTAACTCTTTGGAGTTGTTGTAGTTAATGACCTTGTTTGAACCAATACGTTTTTCAATGTCTTGCTTTAGCGACCATGGATTATACTCTGGGCTACATAAAACCATGATCTGATGAAGAGCGACTGTTCCCGACAGCACCAGGGCTGCGAGTTCGTTCAGGAACCTCTTTTTCTCATCTTGAGCATTTCGAGAATATATAATTTGGGGTTTGTGTCCTCTTGCCATTTTTTCATAGTCAGGCTTCACGTAATCTTCAGGGCTTCCTTCGAGATCATCGAGCAGAGCGTTCGCAGCGACCATTATTTCATAAGTCGTTCTGTAAGAATGATTCAAACGCTTAGTGCGCCCTCGAACATTCAAACCTACGCTCTTCCAGCTTAAACGGCTTTTTAAGAAACCTTGGTTGGGATCAGCACAAATAAATAATTGTCCCCCCGGCGTCAATGAGCGTTTAATTAACTGTAACCAAGATGGCGCGAAGAATTGAGCCTCATCAAGCAGTATGTGATCAAACTGTTCAAGAGGCTTGTCTGATAACGCAACTTCCTTAATATACAAACTCGGTAGGTATTTCTTAACCGACGACAACCGAGCAGAAAAATCAACATATAGCTGCCAAATATGTTCTCGCTGACTTTTTTGTAGTGCAAACCCACGACCCTGTCGATCGAATTCCAAGTACTCTTCTTTGTCTTTAATTAAATAGTCATTGATGTACTCTAGTTCGGACCAAATCTGCTCATCTGTTAACGATAGTTGCGTGTAAGCTTCATTTTTATCACTTAAAACGGTCTTCTTTTCTTCTTTCATATTCGCATCGCCAAATACTGGCTTAACACGCTGATGGCTTTTACTGTACTGCTTTAGCGCAAACGAGTGAAAGGTGGTAATTTCAAGGTTATCAGGTTTACCTTTAAGCCAGGTTTCGAACCTGTACTTAATATCTTCCGTCACTGGCTTATTGTGTATCGCAAGAAGGACCTTTTTTTCCGGGTATTTTTTACAATACAAAACTGCACGATTAATTAAAATCAGAGTTTTCCCACTCCCAGCGACCCCATTTATCAACCTTACTGAAATGTCTTCCTGACCTTCTTCTTCAGAATCGACAGACTCAACCATATCTAGCCTAGTAGCCAATTCTTGATCGTAATCTAAAAAAAATGGGAGCAGCTTTGCGGTATTGTCTACGGAGGCTTTTCCTCGACGAGTACTACACTGTGCGGGAATAACCGACTCTGGAAAAAACGTGCGCTTGATTCGTGAATGTGAATCGATTGTAAACTCGGTTAGTGCGGCGTGGATTAGTTTTTCACCACGCTCAATAAACGTTTTGTTCTCAATTATTTGTACATAATCAGAGAAAGAACTATCAACTTGGAGAGAACCGTCAATTGGGAAAGTACTTTCTTCTTCCACAATCATATTATCGACGACAGCTAGATACTGAATAGGCTTTAAACCTAACGTCAACATCGAGTCATTAAACTTCAACAATTTAGAAAGACTAATACTATCTGGTTTCTCTGAATGGACTCCAACAAACACCCAACTATTGCAAGGCCCCTCAATAATACAAGGAGCAACTTGTAGAGACTCTAATAATGACTCACGAATAAAAAATTCGTCATTGAGTTTATTGAATACCTTTTTGAAATGACGTCGATGCTTGCGGTCTAAGCCTGTAATCGTATCTATATGTGCCATTAATCTACTTCCACCTTATAACAGTGACGAACCAGAGATTTATAATCTTCAATGTTTTGTCGCACCTTAGGATCATCCACCTGTTGCAGCATGCCTTCTGGGATTTCGGGACCTACAATCACCAACTTAGTCTGGGGTCTAGTAATGGCGACATTGAGACGTTCCGCTTGGAAAAAGAATTCAGCGATAGCGCTAATGTATTGCGGATCTGAGGAGCAGAATGAAACTATAATCATTTCCCGCTCTTGGCCTTGCATCCTTTCCACAGTATCCGTTACCACTAATTTTGATCCAAATATCCCTAACTTATCCTGAAGGCAAGACTTTAGAGCTTTGGCATGACCCCGAAACGGTGTAACGACACCTATCTCTTCAGCAGATAGACCCGCTTCAACAGCCGCGGTTATCAAATCGGCCACTAACGCCGCTTCTTTTCTATTTACACTTCGGGCATTGACCCCTGGAGTTTTTATGAATACAGAAGGCCGATTGCTAGAGAGGACCTCAGAATACTTGTGAGGTTTTTTAGGTAGAGAAAATGATGACAGCGTTGGTGGTCTTTTCGATTCTAATTCGCCCTTGTAATAACAGTTACTAGGCCATTCAGTTAAGGCTGGAGACATCCGATAAGTTTGGCTTAACAATACCGAAACCTTTTCATTGCCAAGAATCATCTTAGAGAAAGCCGAACTGTCCTCAAGAACGGATTGAGAAAGTATCACAGGAGGAAGCTGCTTATGATCCCCAACGAATACAAATCGACACCCTTTTCTCATTGCCATTAACGCCAATGGAACGGTAATTTGGCTGGCTTCGTCAAAAATAATGGTGTCGAATGTAAAGCTTTCAAGTCGCTCACTACAGGTAGCAAAAGGTGTCGCACCAATCACATACCCAGTGTCCGGTATATCTTCCCATTTTGATGCGTATTCAAAATGCTGAACCTTATCACTCAGTGATTTCTTACCGCCACTCGCACAAATTTTTGCAACAGGAACCCCTTCCTCTACAATTTTATTGAGTGCATTATTGATCGCCATGTGGGTATGAGAAGTCATGAAAACTCTCTGCCCTGCCTCTACAAGAAGCTTGGCGATAATACTAATAACTTTTGTTTTACCCGTTCCGGGAGGACCTTGAATACACGCTAAGTATTTAGAACCGACACCAAGCCCAACAGCTTCACTCTGCTTTTCATTTAATCCTCGAGATTCGGCATAATCCGCAGCGTCATCAAAGTCTTCGTCATAAATCGTTTCCGTATTCAAATGTCCGGAAAGCATAGGTAGCAATACGTCTCTGCCGACTTTAGATGTTGCTACATCAACCAAAGCTTTGTCATAAAACGGTTTTAAGTCCATGCCTGTAGGGTCGGCATAACAGCCTTCACTTAGTTGTGGAAGTAAGCTTTGATCTACTTTGACTTTGAGCAACCACTCTCCATCGTTTTCAGCTTCAATAGCTACTTGGTCAAATACCTTATGGTTACTTGGGTCGCCAAGATGCAAACAAATCATGTCGCCTTCTCTAAAGCGTGATTCGTTATCACCTAATACGACTTCCAGATGATTAGACCCGGAACACCTTACTGACTCTATTCGTTGAGTTTCGCCTTTTAATAGTTTTTCTTCTAAAGGTTTCTTCCAAATTTCTAGAAGGTTTTCCATGCTAGCTTCATGTTCTGCATACACAAAAGCTTGTAATTCTTTTAATACCGGAGTGAGTTCCATACCTAGCTTACCAACGTGAATTTGTACTCAAAAATGAGAATATTCATCAATACGAATAAACTATACCTTATTTTTTGAACGGCCATCACGTCAACTACACATTAGCTAAATTGTTAATTACATCCATTAGTAGACAAAGATCATCCGATATTCTCAATCAATTTCAATGAGTAACAGTGGTTTCTAAGAGGAGGATGAGGAAGTATGGTTACTGATGAAGCCTAAAATTGAATAATTTTTGGGGCTTATCTTCTGACTTTTGTTAATAAGTTCCCTAAGTTTGCATTACATAAAGCACTATGAGCAAAACATAACATGAGCATAGCCACCCCTATGGTTATACGTCACTCTCACGTTCGAACATAATTAAATCTGACACATCACAATCAAAGTACTGACACAAGGCATCAAGAGTTTTTGTGGTTGTAGTGTACCCTTCATCTCGGATCATTTTCGCCATGGCCGAACGCTGAATACCTATTTCGGCAGCAATTTGAGCTCCAGAGATCTTCCGTCCCTCTTCCGCTGATTTTTTATCTATAAATTCCTTTAAGTTATATCTAATCACACATCAATTCCTAAAAGATATAATAATGTGTCTTGATTGGTCACCACGCGGTCACAAATCGAGTTTGAGAGATATGAGTCACTTAGCCCATCCAATAATTATTCAACGGGGAGGCAGACAAGAATGATGCTATTTAAGGTACTTTCCAGAAACGCAGACACAAAAAAGCCCACGCTAGGTGGGCTTTTTGCTTGTTCAGAAAGAACGAATTTGGTGCCCGCTACTGGACTCGAACCAGTGACACCTTGCATGTCATGCAAGTACTCTAACCAACTGAGCTAAGCGGGCGATGTTCTAGTTTCTTATTACTACCATTGTGACAAACTCAATAGTTATGCAATAAAAACAAATAAGGAATGGTGCGTCCGAGTGAACTCGAATCACCGACCCCCGCCATGTCAAGGCGGTACTCTAACCAACTGAGCTACGGACGCATTCCCTTAGAACGCCAACGATGATATCCATGATAAACAGATGGTGCAAGTATTAACTGGCATCTTGCGATTCGTTTGCTCACTTTGCAATCAAAGACATAACAACATGTCGATTTTACACCCAGATTATCGTCAAACCGCTGAAAAACAAAGTTTAGTTAGAAAAAATTCTAATCCTTGATGACAACCAATTAACTAACCTAATGTGTTCAATTTGGGATTTTTGTTGTCTATACCGTTTTTCTTGGCCTTTACAGTAACCATACAGGTATAGATCAATGCCTATATTTAGTGTCAAAAATTTTGCTTGCCCATTGGGTTACCGTAGTATTTTGATCATTATAAGTGAAAGGCACGCAGAGGCTTTGTAACTCACTGAAATACATCATTCATAAAAATCACCACGATTTTGTAATCGTCGTCATCGAATTACTAGGCCGCAATGACTAAATTCGGATTTTTCATATAAAGTGGCCGGGTTATTACCAACATACATAAATACGATAGCACTCTATAGTCGAAAAACATCAGCTACAATTAATCTCCCTCAAGAGCAGCAATCTATAAGCAATTCAAAACCCAACCCCACACATCATAGCTATTTTGAATACATACAGCACAGTAATACATAATGAAATTTGCATAATGGCAAAGCGCGCCTATATTCATAACCTGTAGGAATCAATAATCTAAATTCAATGCTATACGTGAATTTATGGTTTGCGATAAATACAAGTGTGAAAAATAGGGAATAAATTATGAAAAAATCACATATCGCCATTGCAGTGGCGAGCATACTATCGACATCTGCCGTATCGGCGGCGACCATTTATGAGACAGATGAAACAGTATTCAATATCGGCGGCCGCGCAGAAGTTCGAGGGAATTTCTCTGATGCGAATAAAAGTGCTGGTAATAGTAGCACCTATAGTGATAGATCACGTGTCCGCTTAAGTGTCGATGGCACACAAAAAGCGTCGGACGATGTTTCCTTTTTTGGGAAATATGAATTCGAACTAACAGAGTCTGAAGATGGCGCATCAGATGATATCGGCATTAACACTCGATTCTTATATACGGGTGTTCAAACCAATCACGGTAACGTCTATTATGGCCACCAAAATAATGCCGTTACCTACTTAACCGATTGGACGGATATGGCTGAAACCTTCAGCGGCTATATCAATGAATACACGGTGTCGACTGCTGATCGAGCAAAAAATGTTTTACGTTATGAAGTGACAAGCGACAACATCACCTTTCAAATTGATGGCAATTTCAATTCAGATAGTGAATCAGCACAAAGTGACGGCTTCGGTGCAGTTGTCGCCGGCAGCACTTCGATTGGGTTAGATATTGGCGTCGGTTATGCGTCAAGTGATGAAACCTATGGCGTTGGGACAGATACAGAAACTTCTGATGCCTATATTGGTGCGGTTAAGTACACCAACGATCAGGGGGTTTGGTTCGCCGCACTCTATCAATTTGGTAGTATTTCAGGTCTAGGCGTAAAAGATTCAGACTACGATTCTGCCGATGCTTACTTGGGATACTCGTTTGGTGCCAACAACGTCAACCTGACCTACAGCTACTTTGAAGCTGACGATATTGCAGATTACGACATTAACTTTATCGGTCTAGAATACGCACGTTATATTGGCGATGTGGCCTTCTTTGGTAGTTATAAGTTTAACATGTTAGACGAGGGCGAAGGTGGGCAAGGCGATAACGACGAAGATGAGCTACAGCTCGGTATGCGTTACGCGTTTTAGTCTAAACCAATCCACTTAATATTAGTAAAGCCGAGCATAATCAATGCTCGGCTTTTTAGTTTGTATAACTTATTCGTATCTAAGCGATTGAATGGAGTCCAACCGGATGCATTACTATCGATACCAACTATTCTTCAACATCGAATACAACGTTGTAGTTTTCGGTATAGGTGCAGTTTGGCTGGCGGCTACAAGTGAAGAAGCGTCGGCCTTTGTAATCGCCTTGGCTTGCCAGTTTGATGATCATTGGGCTACCACACTTCTTACAAAATCGCACTTCTTTTGATGGCTCGATTAAATCGATGTGTGCTGCCAGTAACCTCTTCAAACGGCTCACTTGGTAGCTGTGTTTAATAGATGCACCAATCAGAGGTAAACCTGCCGATTTACACACGTGAATTAGTAGCTTTTCGCGATCGACTTTCCCTTTATTGAGCTCTTTGCCGTTATCAAGTTCGATAATAACGCGGGGCTCTAGCGTTCGCGGGTCGCAAACAACAAAGTCGAAGTAACTACGTGAGATCTTGTTGTTGGCGATAAACCAATTCTTCTTATTGTTCGTCTTAGCAGGAACAAGTACGTTCGACATGCTGACTTTAGCAAACACTTCCCCATGGTTGCCCACAGCTGATTTTAGCGCATTATAGAATGTCGCCTGTTGCGCCGACATCAACGCGCCTTTCTTCTGATAAGCGTGGTCTTTGGTGTCATCGTGTTTCACCACATACTTTTGAATAAAGTAAAAGAACACAACCAGAACAATTACAACGATAAAGATATTAGTCATTTTCCAACACAATCAAGTCTGTATAGGGATTAAGAGAGTAGCTAGCGTATGTAGAAAAGCATCACCTGGCAAGCAAAAGAGCGAGAGTTGCCAACCAGAATCACGACCTTTGAGCGCAGTGCCCAACGAGAGGTCGCTCCTTCGCTAGACACACCTCTCTTATTTTGATAATTAAATCATCAATTACACTCTAGATTGATTTAGATCAATTTACCTAGATTTGTGATCAACTAGTCTGAAAAACGTTAGGTAAATGTTAATAAGGAAATTGATATGGAACTTAAACAAGACCCAAGATGTTATACCGACGTATGCGTAGATGGTAAATGGTTCCACTATGACCACTGCGGAACCCAAGCCTACATGTTAAAGGGAGGAGCTTCGGCTGTGATTGAACTCGCTAGCGAACCAGCGACAGAAGGCGAATTGGTTGAAATGCTTCAAGGTGTCGCTAAGTAACCCACCAAGCCAAATCACAGTATGAATTAAGCGAATAAGAGTAAATAGCCGTATTAGTTCAGATAAGCACTCTTATTCGCTTAGTTATTGAAGTTCAGGTTTCTTGATTGCAGGGGATTAACTAAGTTTAGGAACTCAAATGATAACGACTTTATTGCGCCCTGACTGCTTAGCTTGATACAAAGCATCGTCTGCCGATTTCAAGTGTTTCTTATAGGTACGGCTATTCAACTGTTGCCCCGTTAGATGAGTTGTCGCACCAATCGATGTGGTTAATTCTAATGGGCCAGAATGCGTTTCAATCGCTCGGTCAGCGATCGCTTGCCTTATAAGCTTAAGCTCTTTATTAGGATCTTGATTCCCAGCCAGCAACAAAACAAACTCTTCCCCACCCCATCTTGCCACTACATCGTTTGTTGATAAGATTTTCTCTAAACGCTTAGCGACTTCCACCAGCACTTGGTCACCAATATCATGCCCATAAGTGTCATTAACTTGTTTGAAGCGGTCTAAATCTAGAATAGCGAGCGTATACCCAAACGACGACAAATGATGTGGCATCGGCTGAGTTAACCGTTGCTCTAAGTAACGCCTATTGTATAAGCCTGTCAGTTCGCATCTTGTTGATTGCTTAAGTAGTTCTTTGTTGGTCTTCTGGATCGAGCGTAACCTTATCAATAGTAACGTGGCGCTTATCATCACCATGATACCCAAAGCGACGACGATTCGATTCCGTAATTGCTGCTTATCTAATGTCAGCTCACCCAACTCTTTTTCTGCGTTAAGCAGTTCGTTTTCTTGAGCTAATGATGCCGTAGCGAAATCTTGCTCGAGTAAAAAGATATCACTCTGGCGCTTATCAAATAGCAGCGCTTTATTACCCTTGTAATAGAGCTTGAAGTAGCGAAGTGCGTTCTCGCTGTCGCCTCTCGAATCATAGTATTCAGCAAGTGTTCTTAAGCCGAGGACCTTCCAGCTGCGAGTCCCCACAACATCGAACATTGCAGACGATCGCTTTAGATCAGCAAAAACAAAATTATCTCGGTTCAAACCAATGTTCGCTAAGGCTCTATTTAGGTAACACTGCCCCAATTGAAGTGTGTATTTGTCCACGCCTGGGTATCTAAGACACAAGTTTGCGACTTGTCGTGCTGACTCAAAGTTCTTTTCCGCCAACAACACATCACTCTCTGCTTTTAATAGGATGATTTTGTATCGTTCACTCACGTTATCGCCATTTAGCTTAGCCGCACTTTGATATGCTTCTCGGCCTTTGACTAAATCACCACTGCGCAGATAAGCAAAAGACTCATTCACATGCAGCACGCCGATGGTAGACGCTTCGAGTAGTCCACTCTTGTAATAGAGCTTTTTGGCTCTTTTAATCAGCTTGAGCGCTTTAGGCCAGTCTTCCAAATAGATATAAAGCAGTGCCATATTTGACACTAATTTGCTGTTGTAGATGTGATGAGGGTACTTCTTACCAAGGTCTAAACCTTTATGGAAAAAGTATTGAGCTTCAGGAAAGTCATTGCGGATGTTATTGATGACACCAGCCGTGTTATAGGCCTTAATCAACAACTCTTCATAGTGAAGCGATTCTGCGATATCTATCGCAGCTCTGATTTGGATTTCAGATTCCGCTAGCTCACCCGTACTGATGTATTCGATCGCTAATTCAACGAGAGATTGGGCCTTTAACCAACCCATATGTTCGTGTTGTGCGAGTGCTTTAATCTGCCTGACGTATTCGGAAACCGCTTCGGTATCCAACTTATGTTGCGCGAGGTTGGACAAAATCATCAATTCGTAAGCACGATAGATGGCTTTATCTTGGTCTGGGAACTTGGCTTGGAGAGCCTCAAGTTGTAGGGAAGCTAAATTAGGGTCACCACGAGATACATCGAGAATATCGATCAACGCAGATCCATATTGAGAGAGTGATAACTCTTTCTCTGGACTATAAACACTCGGGTTTTCAGGGCGAATATGCTTTAAATCGTCGTCATAAGTTGGATAGAGCAAATACAGCCCCAGCACAATACTCATCAGCACCACGAAAAGGAATGAACCTAACACATTGTTTCTATTCATTTATCAGGGCCATTATTGATTGAATTCCAATTTTATTGACGTTTTTTTAAGAGCGGTCAAACATTATACCCGACAGATATACAGATTAAAATCCTGCGCACTGGTGGATCTGAATTGGTTTTTTCTCATTAATTAGAATAATCAGGCAACTTTCTTGATTTAACTCAGACAATCATCTACCTCATTGGCGTTATAGTGATTTTCCTGTTCCTACCTCCGCGGCTTCTTTTTGAACAAGCGGAAGCATAATGAGAATTAACAATGACCCAAATTAATGAACAACGTCTTGTAGAACATTTCTGCGATCTAGTGAAAATTGATAGTGAATCTCGTAACGAAAAAGCGATTGCTGAAGCCTTGGCTGAGCAACTCGGTGAACTAGGTTTTGAAGTTCACAAACTGGCGGTTCCTGAAGAAGTGTCTAATGGTTTCAACATCTACGCTCGTCTAGATGGCACTCTTCCAGGTAGCACAGTGTTCAGCTGCCACATGGACACAGTAACGCCAGGCATCGGCATTGAGCCAATCATCGAAGACGGTATCATCCGTTCAAAAGGCAACACAATTCTAGGTGGTGACGACAAGTCTGGTATCGCAGCTATCATGGAAGCGGTTCGTTGCATTAAAGCTGAAGGACAAGAGCACAAAACTATCGAGATTGCATTTACTGTATTCGAAGAAGGCGGTCTGTTCGGCTCTTTGAACTTCGATATGTCTTACATTCAATCTGAGCACGCAATCGTACTTGATACAGGCGGTCCAATTGGCACTATCGTAAACGCAGCGCCTGGCCAGCAGAAGATTGTTGCTAAAATCAAAGGTCGCCCTGCTCACGCTGGTTTAGCACCAGAAGAAGGCATCAGCGCAATTCAAGTTGCTGCAGACGCTATCACTAAGATGAACCTACTTCGTATCGATGAAGAAACGACAGCAAACGTTGGTATTGTTGAAGGTGGTCAAGCAACTAACATCGTAATGCCAGAGCTTAAAGTCGTGGCTGAAGCACGTTCTCTAAACGGCGAAAAGCTAACGGCTCAAGTTGAACATATGATCTCTACATTCCAAGAAAGTGCTAAGCAGTTCGGCGCTGAAGTAGAAATCGAATCAACTCGTGCTTACGATGCATTCGTTATTGCAGACGATCATCCGCACATTCTTTCTATCAAATCGGCGTTTGAGAAGCTTGGCGTCACAGCGAACACTAAACGCACTGGCGGCGGTAGCGATGCAAACAACTTCAACGCAAAAGGCCTGACTACAGTTAACCTTTCTACTGGTATGGCGAAAGTTCACACCACTGAAGAGTACATTGCAGTGAAAGACATGGTCGCAATCACTGAGTTTGTTGTGGCTTACGTAACGCAATAATCGAATCCATTAGTTAGGTAGTCACTTCTATCTAGCACAATGAAAAAAGCCGAGACATCATCACGATGCTCGGCTTTTTGTTGTTTAGGTGAACATAGAAGGTCGAACCTAAAACCCTCTACGCTTCCAGAATTGGCCTTCGTCTTTTGCTACTAGGTCGAATGTCTTGTCGGCGATGATGTTGCCTTTTAGCTCAACCGTCATGCGCCACTTTCCTAGCTTGTTCGAGACAGGAGCCCAGATAGTGTCACCTAAGTAGAAATCCCAGTCATTGTTACCGACATACTCCTCACCACCAAACGGTTCGAGCACTTCACCTTTGTCTGTGGTGATGTTTGGGTGATAAATGCAGTAACGGATCTTCTCACCTTTGGCTTTTTTGATATTCAGGATATAGCCAAACTCTACGTCGATTTCAGCATCAACGGTGGTGGTGAACTCTTGGATTTTTGGAAGATCTTTAGATTTTGAATCCCATGTGGAATAGATACCATAAGAAGTCATGTCGACCACAACAGAGCGCTTTGCCATTTCAATCGTTACCTTGAAGTTGTTCTATTAATTTAATTCTATTTGCCATTCAGCCACGCAAGCAGAAGAAGAACGAGGCTATTCTTGCCAGTCTTTCGCCATACGCTTAATTACTGAAGGTTCAATGTCGTGAATAGTGCCATATTGCTCTCGGCACACTTCGATAATTAATTCTGCTTTATATTTGCGTGCAAGTTGGCGGTAGGCTCTCATTTCCCAATGCTTAATAAAGGTATTTGAAACAACCACATCAAGCCCTTGCTTTAAGCCGTTTTCAGCTGTGTTTTGACACCACTCATGAGCTTGTTGCAGCTGCCTAGGATCAAAATGGTACTCACCTTGCTCATTCACATAATACATATCGGCTTCGACATGCAATGCATCGTAGGTTTTTGCTTTTGTTGATTTGCCAGAACCGGGCAACCCTCGAATGAGTATTAACTTCATCTGTCACTGTACAGGCTAATTTGAAAACATGAGTTTATCGTAAATAGTAACGAGTTGCTCTGATAACTGCCTCTGCTCAGCATCCGAAAACCAACTACTTACACAAGACTCCGATAACCACTGAATACAATGAGACTCCCCTCGAAGCGCAGGGATGGCTTCTGATAGAAAACACAAATAATTTACATCTATCCATTTTGCATATCGACAAGCGTATCAAACTACTATAGATTTAGATGTATAGACGTCTACATATCTAGCTTAGGGAGAAAGCTGTGCCTATTCGCATTCCAGACCAATTGCCAGCATCCGATGTTCTTCGTGAAGAAAACATCTTCGTTATGCCGTTATCAAGAGCATCGACACAGGAAATTCGTCCACTTCGAGTCTTGATCCTCAACCTAATGCCGAAGAAGATTGAAACTGAAACTCAATTTTTACGCCTACTATCGAACAGCCCATTGCAAGTGGATGTAGAGCTGCTGCGCATTGATGACCGACCAAGTAAAAACACACCGACTGAACACCTTGATAACTTTTATCGCCAATTTGAAATGGTCAAAGGCAGAAACTTTGATGGATTGATCATCACTGGTGCGCCGCTTGGCTTGGTTCAATTTGAAGATGTGATCTACTGGGACCATCTGAAAACCATCATGGAATGGGCAAACAAGCACGTTACTTCAACTCTATACGTGTGTTGGGCGGCTCAGGCTGGTTTGAAATTACTCTATGATTTGCCAAAACGCACTCGAAAAGAGAAGCTGTCTGGTGTTTACAACCACGAGATACATAACCCATACCACCCTATTTTACGTGGCTTCGACGATACATTCTTGGCTCCGCACTCTCGCTATGCGGACTTCTCTCAAGAGTACTTAGCGGAGCATACTGACCTTGATGTTCTTGCGACTTCGGATGTTGCGGGCGTATACCTAGCGGCGACTAAAGATAAACGGAACGTGTTTGTCACCGGTCACCCTGAGTACGACTCTCACACACTTCACAATGAGTACATTCGAGATTTGGGTGAAGGCATGGAGCCTGTGATACCAATCAACTACTACCCGAATAACAATCCAGACAACAAACCGGTTGCAAGCTGGCGCAGCCACGGACACTTGTTGTTCTCAAACTGGCTAAACTACTGCGTTTACCAACAAACGCCTTACGATCTGGATCATTTCAGCGAAGACAACTTTACCAAAGACGATTAAGTTCTTTCTTCCGATTCACAAACACATAAACCGTGTTCAGTATGTTGTTGATAAAACGACGAATTGGACGCGGTTTTTTTATGGTGTGTGGGTCGCATTCCATGATAGATTTACGACTTCAATGGGTTTGATTTCATATGATGGGTTGGTGTTCATAAGGAGCTTCACATGCCTGCCAAGCCATCATTTTCAAATCCGATTTCGTTGTCCCGCCCTCTTTCGTTATCAAGTGTGGTACTACTTGCCTCGCTTTCCTTGGCCGGTTGTGTCTCTGTCACTGAAGGACCGCCAAAGATTGAAAGTGATCCTATCGCGATGTCTGAATCTCGAATCGAATTAGGTTTGGGCTATATGGGACAAGGCAATATGGTGAGAGCGCGTGAAAACCTTGAGCTCGCGATTAAACACGCACCTAGCTACTACCGTGCTCGGCTTTCAATGGCGCATTACTACGAACAAGTGGGTGAAGTAGATGAAGCGAGAAGCACTTACCGCAAAGCACTCAGTCTTGATTCAAGAAATGGCAATGTATTGAACAACTACGGTACCTTCTTGTGTAAACAGGG
Organism: Vibrio sp. 10N.222.49.C12; assembly: GCF_041475025.1. NCBI lineage: Bacteria > Pseudomonadati > Pseudomonadota > Gammaproteobacteria > Vibrionales > Vibrionaceae > Vibrio > Vibrio sp. 10N.222.49.C12. Next base: position 77,153 of record NZ_JBFRVF010000030.1, read on the forward strand.
CGAATACGAACAAGCCGATAATTACTTCAATCGCGCCATCGACCAACCCTACTACTACTTGGTGTCTGCAAGTTATGAAAACGCCGCGTTTTGCGCATTTAAGGCTGGCAATACCGACCAAGCGAAGTACTACTTCAGCAGAGCGATTGACCACGATCCAAACCGCGTAAAATCGATACTACAGTTATCAAAAATTGAAGTGAGTGACGCCAATTACAATGACGCTCGAATCCGTTTATTCAAATTCCACCAGCGTTATGGCTATCAAATTCCATCGCTTAAAATCTTGGTCGATCTCGAAAACAAAGCAGGTAACAAAGCTCTAGAGCAGAAATATCAGAGTAAGTTAGATGAGTTGCTTTCTGCTTAGATTATATGCAAAACACAAAAAAAACGGGCTTGTTGCGTTAACAACAAGCCCCTACGTAATTTCAACTTAATATCTTAACTAAGTGCAGCCGCTATTTTAGCGCGATCCACTCTTGTCTTTGCTCATCGTCCATAAAGGTCCATGCGATAAAGCGACTTACCTTCTGGCCTTGTGACATCTCGACGACTTTCACTTGTTTAGCTCTAAGCTTGCCAAGCTCTGAACGAACCATATCGACGTTATCTTTCTTAGAAATCAATGTCGTAAACCACAAAACTTGAGTAGCAAAAAGTTGACTCTCTCTTGCCATCTTCATAATGAAAGCGGCTTCACCACCTGGGCACCAAAGCTCGGCTTTTTGACCACCAAAGTTTAAGGTTGGTTTAGCTTGCTTAGTTGATTTATCTAACTTAACTGGCTTCTTGTTCGTTTCAGGCTTGAATGACTGACCGGCTTTCTTAGCACGGTTCGCCGCTAGATTATCCAGTTTACGTTGTGACCCCTTTTCAGCCTCTTCAAGAGAGCTGTGGAATGGCGGGTTACAAATAGTGACATCGTAACGTTCATTATCCTTAATCACGCCCTTAAAGATAGATTCAGAGTCAGCTTGTAGGCGAGCGCGGATCTTACCTTTTAGATTAGGGTTGCTTTCCGCTATGAAGTTCGCTGTTTTGATGGAGACTGAATCAACATCTGTCCCTGTACAACGCCACTTATACTCTGTCGCACCAATGATTGGGTAGATACAGTTTGCACCGACACCAATATCTAATGCTTTCACAGACGCGTGGTTATAGGGTTCACCTTGGCCATCGCTATTAAGGATGTCGGCCACTCTGTGAATGTAGTCTGCACGACCAGGAATTGGCGGGCACAAGTAACCAGCAGGAATATCCCAATGTTTAACGCCATAGTGATGCGCCAACAAAGCTTTGTTGAGTAGCTTAACGGCCAATGGATCAGAGAAATTAATGGTGTCTTCGCCAACCGGATTCTTGATCAGATGCTCTTTTAGCTCAGGCAAGGCTGCAACTAGTAACTCGAAGTTATAGCGGCCAGTGTGCTGGTTTCTTGGGTGTAATCCACCTTGAGGTTTTTCAGCCGAGCGTCTTTTCTGAGCTGCGTTCTTGTTAAAAGCCGTTTTATTGAAAGAACCCTTATTCGATGATCCTTTATTTGCACCCTGCTTCCCTTTACTGTCTTTTGCAAAAGGTCGCTTTGCTTTGTTATTGCCCGCGCCTTTAGGTGCGCTATTCTTGCGGCTTTTATCAGATGTGTTCTTTGTAGAAATACGCTTGTCGCTGCTTGGCTTAGCTGTACTTGGCTTAACATCAGCTTGGTTGTCTTTTGTTTTTGCTGATGAAGTGCTGTTTTTCGACAGGCTTAGCGTCGTTCTATTTTGTGATTGGCTCATTGGGCTACTTCTTTAAATCTAAATACATCATGAATAAACGGGCATCCAACTCAAGTTGATGATATTCCGGTTCCATGTGACAGCATAGTTGGTAAAAGGCTTTGTCGTGCTCTTTCTCTTTGATATGCGCCAGTTCGTGTACCACCAGCATTCTTAGCAAAGGTTCTGGTGCATTTTTAAAAACACTGGCGATACGAATTTCATTCTTTGATTTGATCTTTCCACCGTGATTCTTAGCAACGTAAGAATGCAGACCTAACGCATTATTGATTAGGTGTATCTTGCCGTCGTAAATCACTTTGCTGATCGGTGGTGTTTTTTTCATGTAGCGATTTTTTATCTCAATCGCATAGTCAAACAGGGCTTTCTCGCTTTTTATTTCATGATTCTTTGGGTAGCGAGCTTCAAACCAAGGCACCAATTTACCCGACTCTACAAGTTGAGTAACAGGATCAAGAATGTGCTTAGGATAGCCTTGAATATAGCGTAAAGAAGGATGCATGCTGAAAGACCGTACAAGTTACACCACGACAATACTTTGTGGTCTTGAAAATTGAGCCGCATAGTGTAACTGATCACACTTTTCTAATCACCTAGGATTCGTTACACTTTAGCGAGATTCACCAAGAGCTACACTCAAAAAGAGATTGTAAAAATGAAACGTGTTGTATTGTACGTCGCAGACAAATGCCCGCACTGTAAAGATGCCCAAAGGTATTTAGACTCTAAGAAAATTGTTTACCGCCTGACGAATGCAAAGATGCAGCGTGGCCGTAAAGAATTGCAAGCAATGGGTGCTCGTTCTATCCCCGTGCTTAAAATCGGCGATCAAGTGATGGTCGGCTGGAATCAGAAGAACTTCGATAAGATGTATAACTCAAAGAACACCTAACGTGCTCTGAGCCAGTCATACTTCTATACAACAAAGCCCGAATATCCAATCTAGGATGTTCGGGCTTTGTTTATTTAAATCTTACTAAATCACACATACCGCTTAACGAAATCAATAAAGGTTCGGTCTGCTTTTGACAGATACCCTTCCTTTCTCCACGCCAAAGATAGGTTCAGTTTCACAGGGTCTTTAAATGGCACGCCTACGACATCTTCCTCGTATTCTGTCACCAAGCTAAGCAACGCGGTGATGGCAAACTCTCGCTTCACGATAGAAAGAATCATTGGCAATAAATTGGTTTCGAACGCAATGGTCATATCGAGATTGTACTTCTTACAAGTCGCATCGATAAAATCGCGGTGGAAGTAGCCCGATTTGAACATGATCAGCTCTTGAGCAAAAAATTCTTCAAAGGTGATGGATGGTTGCGTTGCCAGTGGGTGATCTTTGCCAACTACAGCTAACATTTCTGAGCTTAACAGGTGGTCAGTTTCAAGATCATCAGGCACGTTTTCATGGTTGATTACGCCAATATCGAGTTCGCCGTTTAACAGCATTTCACGAATAGATGCGGTGCCTGCATCAATCAAGGTCAACTTTAGGTTTGGGTATTGGCTTTTAAAGGCCATCACGACTTGGGGAAAAAAATAACTGCCCATCATACTTGGAGCGCCTAATCGAACCTCGCCTTTCTCTAACCCCTTTAGCTCATTCATCGCGAGTTGAGCGTCATCAAACTGCTGGGCGATTCGCTTCGCATGCTCAAACAGTACCTTTCCCTCTTCCGTTAAGGTGACGGATTTATCTCCTCGACGGAATAGAATCAACTCAAGCGTCTGTTCTAGTTTTTTAATAGAAATGCTCAATGCGGGCTGCGCGATATGCAGCGCTTTGGCGGCCTGAGTGAAGTTACCAAACTGCGCAACAGCCAGAAAATGTCGAAGAGGTTTTGATTCAAGCATGGCGATATATTTAATATATAGAGGTGATATTTTTAATATATTTCTTTAATCACACTTGTGCTGATAACTTGTTCACAAATAGCTTACTAACTCGTGCAGGCACAACGTAAATGTTTGATAAAGGCAGTCTTCAATACAAACGCATCACCCAATCATTGGCGATTGGCTCGTTTATCATTTTCTGTAACCTTTACCTCTTTCAGCCAATCTTGCCGCACATGGCGGAGCACTTCCAAGTATCTGAAACTCAGATCAACTGGTTGTTTGCTGCTACAACACTCGGCCTTTCGATTAGCTTGGTACCTTGGGCAATTGCCTCTGAAACCTTTGGTCGTAAACCCATTATTCTGTTCAGTCTGTTCGCTATCCCATTAATAGGGTTAAGCATGGTGTTCACGACTACCTTGTTGCAACTCGTTATTGCCCGCGCATTTATGGGCATCGCTGTGGCGGCGTTTGCTGGTGTGGCGGTTGCCTATATGGTTGAGGAGTTAACACCCAAAGCCTTTGCTGTCGCGATTGGAGGTTATATTGCGGCCAACTCATTGGGTGGAATCTTCGGACGTGTATTAGGCGGCTTAATTACAGACTATTTCGATTGGCATGCAACTGTACTGTTTTTCGTTGTCGGTTCATTGCTTGGTGCACTCTTTATTGCCTATCGCCTACCTGACCAACAGAACTTCAAACCTCAAAAAGGGCTGTTCTTTCATCACAACCGCTCCGTTGTAATGCACTTAAGAAACCGTACCTTGTGGCTTGCCATGTTGATTGGTGGTGCTAACTTCGCGCTGTTTGTTAACCTGTACTCTGTAATGGGCTTTAGGCTAGTATCCGAACCTCACTCGGTACCCGTTGGTTTAGCTTCACTGATATTCCTATGTTACTTGGCCGGTACGGTAAGCTCTAAGCTCTCCAACAAATGGACACTTCGCTTTGACCCGTTAAGCGGAATATTGATGGGCGTGTGTATTAGCTTAATCGGAATGCTAATTTCTGCAGTCGACAAAGTTCCGTTCATGCTAGCAGGCTTGTTATTGATTAGTGGCGGCGCGTTCTTCGCCCATACCCTTGCCTACTCTTGGGTAAGTCAAAAAGCACCGAGCGCTAAGGCAACGGCAACCGCTCTTTACTTAGTACACTATTACATAGGCGGGAGCTTAGGTGGTTTCTTACTCTTGTATTGCTGGCAACTATTCGGTTGGAATGGCGTGATTGCGGGCGGTTCAATCTTCTATGTTGCGATATTTGCTTGGGTCTACCAATTAAAACAACTTCAAGTATCGGCCTCTAAACTCGCACAAGCATAAGTACGACTAGGGTTGTAACTCAATTATTGCTTTTGATTAACGTCCGTTCTGATATCCTACGCAAAATTTCATTTCGGAACCTGTTATGTCGAACACTCAAAGCACAGATCTTCAAACCATCCACGACCAAGTAAAACAGTGGTTAGACGATGTCGTTATTGGCCTAAACCTGTGTCCATTCGCAGCCAAGCCACAACGTAATAAACAGATTAAGATCTTTGTGAGTGAAGCAAATACGGAAGAAGTGTTGTTGCAAGACATCATGACGCATTTCGTAGAGTTAGATAACACGCCAGTCGCGGAATTAGAGACGACTTTGGTTGTTGTACCTAACATGCTGCAAGATTTCTTCGACTACAACATGTTCATTGATTGGATTGAAGCGTTGATCAAGCAAGAAGATTGGGAAGGCGTTTACCAAGTAGCAACCTTCCACCCAGACTATTGTTTTGGTGGTGCGGATCCAGAAGACGATGAAAACCTAACGAACCGTTCTCCGTACCCGGTTTACCATTTGATTCGTGAAGCGAGTATGGAAAAAGTGTTGAAGCACTACCCTAACCCTGAAGCGATTCCTGATACCAACATCGCGAGAGTTGAATCCTTAACTCCGGAAGAACGTCGTCAACTGTTCCCTTATCTGTTCAGCTAATCGTTCAGTTAATCGCTAACAAAATGGCTCATATTCCTGAGCGTTCTTGATGATATGGACGAGAAATGAACTGATCTCGTCCATTTTGTTTCGCAATATACAGGCATTCATCGGCAACTTTGATGAGCTTATCTAACGCCGACATCCTTTCCCCTTTGGTATCCCCTGTACTCAACTCAAAATGACACGCACCGATTGATATAGTGACAGGCTTTCTATCCAGTGTGATTTTCTTCATCTCTTGCAAAAGAGTCATGAACTTATCTTCAACATAATTTGGTGTTTTATTTGGGTACCAAAGAATGAACTCCTCGCCACCAAAGCGCGCCACAAACTCACCTTCTTGAGTGTTATTGCTCAGCACGTTCGCCACTTTCTTTAAGACAACATCACCCATTTGATGACCGTAAGTATCATTAACGACCTTAAAGAAATCGATGTCGACAACCGCTAAGGTTCCCTTTCCTAAAGATCCTTTTAACTGCTCCACTTCTGCGTTCAACGTTTTGAACAAGCAACGTCTATTCGGTAAGTGTGTAAGAGGGTCATAAAGAGCTTGGTACTCTAACTTCTCATTCAGCTCTTTGAGTTTTCGTTCTTGCTGCCTTCTAACCAGCTCCACTTCGATCCATGATGCCATTAGTCTCATCACGTCGACATCGAACTCTTTGAACTCACGATGATAGGGTGCTGGGCTTGAAAAGTTTAAGGTGCCATAAAGCTCATCATTAACGAAAATGGGAACCCCAATATAAGACTCCAAGCCAAAAGACTGGTAAGCAGGATGCTTCGCATACTTATCGTGTTTGCCACAATGCTCAATACAGATAGGACCAATCGATTTACAGGTAATTTCGCAATAGGTTGAACGATAATCAAAAGTGTCACCGCTATTGAGTTCTACCCCTTCAGGCGTAACACAATGTTCAACAACATAAGTATTGCCATCGACTTTCGATAAGATACCAATATCAAGGTTGAAGCGTTCAAGCCCCATAATAAGCAGCTGAGCGATCTGAATATCGAAGCCCTTTCGATAATCATTGGTGATTTGATACAAGCGGCGTATAACAATTTCGCTTTCACTGGCTTGGTTCATAAATGGGATTCCACTACTGCTGACATTAATGACAACATTAATATTTCGTATATTAAGAAGAGTAAAGTGTAAAAAAACATAATAATCAATTAGTTTGTATGCAAAATACCTCATTGGTCCAATGAATAAAAGTCGCGTTCTTCCACTTTGCGTTAGCACCCCATTCCTACCTTTGTTAAAATGGTCCATTAACGAAACAAAATGGATAGGAATATGAACCTTTCTCAACTAAACCAAGAAATCTACGATCACCTTTACCGCGACATTGAAGAGTTCCGCAGTACTTTTGATCTGCCGGTTGCTGCTCCTGAAACAATGGACGAAAAAGGCGATACGCTACATACCTCTCTAGCGATCGAAGAGCTAACAGAACTTGCAGAAGCTGACTCTAAAATCGAACAAGCGGACGCTATTGTAGACAGCGTTTATGTTTTGATGGGACGTTTGGTTCACCTTGGCCAAGCTAAGGTTGAAGACAACCTAGCAATCAGCTACCTGATCGACCTACTGTTGAATGTTTCTAAAAACCGCTCAATTGACTTCTTACCTTGCTGGGACGAAGTACACTCAAGCAACATGAGCAAAGTATGTCGCAACGAAACTGAATATGCTGAAACAGAAGCTTTCTATGCTGAGCAGAACATCAAGCTGATGGCGGTTCAAAAAGGCGAATACATCATCGCTAAGTGTGCGGAAGATTTCGTATCGGAAGGCAAGACAGTTCGCCAAGGTAAAGTACTAAAATCTGTACACTACCGTCCTGCGAACCTTGAGCCACTAACGGCTTAACTAAGTTTACGACTGAACTAAGGTTATGGCTGTAGCTATTTAAAGCACCAGCGCACCAAAATAGCAAACGCCACGTTTAAATAACGTGGCGTTTTATTATCTGTCAGTTAATTCTAACTGTGTTAATCGTAGCTGTGTGTTAATCGTAGCTAAATGCTATACCAGTCGAGCCATATGATAAGCCGCCACATATTCGCCATTTCTGAAAGCGAACCCTGCGGACTCTCCTTCAATCACGAAACCGAACTTCTTATACAGGCTGATCGCTCTTTCGTTATCGGTATACACCGTTAACTCCATTCGCTTGATGTTAATCCAGTTATCACACAAGTCGATTGCTGTTGCGAGCAGTTGGCTACCGACACCTTTGCCTAGCACATCGTCCTTAACACCCATACCAAATGAAGCCACATGTCGTCTTCTTGGATTCACACACACTTCCATTCCCAAGTTGCCAACAATCTCATCGTCGATCATCGCGACATACGAATACACGTTATCAGGCATATTAGAGATTCGTTTTTGCCAGCTTTCCAGAGATGGATTTGGGAGTTGCAGCGTACCGGTATAAGCATTAGTGCATTCGTAAACTTCTTTTATTCCCTTCGCATCTGACGGCTCAGACCGTCTCACTATAATACTCATCGCAACTCCTAATATTTCTTCGCTAAATATGAAACACATCCTCAATGTGCACCTAAACACACTAACAAATAGTGAATATTTAACAATAGGTTAGATGAACTTATCTTATTGGGCTTAATTGATACTGAGTAAACGCCCTCTCTCAATATCTTGCTCAAGTACCTCCGGCGTTAAATCGCCATGTCCATGGTGGTCATGATTATGGTGATGACCATGATCGTGTCCGTGGGAATAACCTTTGTGTTCATTTGCTCTTTGAGCTAACTTGTGTGAGTCCAAATAGGTATCAGTTAAATCAGCACAATATTCTTCGGTCCATAAACGTCGAGCCTCATCATCACTCATGATTTGTTCGGCTTTAGGGCCCAATTTGTCCATGTAGAACATCCCCAGCTCCTCACCTTCTACATTGGCGTGGTTGATAAGGTTCATAAACGCAGGCTCTTGATTCTCATCTGATAGATGACCATTTTTGTAACACACGGTTAGACCAATAATATCGTCGCCAAGTTTCTCTAATTCAGGGTTAAAATGATTGTGACTATGATTATGTTCGGCAGCGGCGACAAGCATTGGAGTAAGTAAAACACATGCGATAGCCAGTAGCTTAATGGTATTTTTCATGGGATAGACCTTCTGTATTTTCGAATACAAATTTGATTAGTTGGCTGACTTAGCTTCTTGTGAGATGAGCTAAGTTAAGGGGAACTTCAAGACCATTTCAGCCTGAGTACCCCTCTGTCTCACTACAAATAATCAATATGATTGGATAACGAGGCTCGATATAACGAGCGTTCTATAGACAAAAATCACTTATCAACTACGATTCTTGCTGGTGCGATGGTGTAAGTCATTGGCTTCACCTCCCATTCACCTTTTGCTTCCAATGCAACCGCTAGTGCTTGCGCCTCTTCACATACCTTCGCTGGTTTTCCGTCAGCCCAGTATGATGGACCCGAAGTGTAGCCGCACATCACTGAAAACGTGTGTTGCCCATTCTTTGTGGTGTATTCCGTCATAATGACACCACCTTCTCCATGCGTTATTTTTAGCGAGCCTTCATCGGCGACATGCATTGCATCGGAAGGATTCGGTTTGACATACGTTGTGTAGGTCCCACCATCTGACATGGATTGGTTGTCATACATGGTGTAGCCTTCTTTTTCTGAAGGTAAGGTCAGTTCGTAGTTAGGATCAATATCCGCTAAACGTTCTGAGTTATTCGTCGCACCAGGTTGATAGTTGTGAGCATTGGATTGTCCGTTAGCGAAAACAGACGCTGACACTAAAGATAGAATGACGACCGCTAAAATTGATTTTTTCATAATGAACTCCAGATATTCTAAGCAAAGATGTTGTAAGCAATAGTTTTTATGATTGAGTAAGAGAATGGGTTTATTTACCTAACTTTTTAGGATGTGAGGGCAATATCAGCCCTCACTGCAAATACCCTATTTGTTGTCGGTTCCTGCTCCTTCACCAGGCTCAGTTGGACGACTTACCGACTTGCGCTCAAGGTTGTGGTGAGCACGCACTCTATCCATGTATTCTTGCTTGGTGTTCATACCTTGCTTCATTGCTTCTGGTACTTGTTCAGCTGGGATCACGATGTCACGGTCGACTGGCCACTCAGTCAACAGCTCTGGGTGGTAGCCTTCTGGGTAGTACAGTTTTGGATCCAACTCTAAATCACGAATCTCTTGTTCTTGTATGTCTTCACGGCTGTTTTTCGGCAGCGGGATTCTAAAGTCAGACCCATCGGCCATATCAAATTGTGGCGCTCGCGCATTCGGGAAATCAGGTAAAATACCTTCACGAACCCACGCATTATCTTTAGTCATGTTAACGACAATGCCATCTGGCGCACCGAAGTGGTAAGGCCCTTGCCAATGGTGTCGAACCTCTGCAACGGTTTCCTCATTGAGATATGGGTCGAATGTCATGTGCGTTGTCATGAACAAGCGCGGTTGTACTTCATTCGCCACATAACCCGCCGCGTACGCTGGTGTATGGTGAGTATCAACGGTGTAACGTGCTAAGAATGGCGGCACACCTTGAATAATCGAAGACACACCGAACGTTTCGGTTTGCAGCTCAGTAATGAACAAGTCTGCACCTTTTGCGTATTTCAAATCCAACTCGGTTGGGCGACCGTCTCCTGTCCAAACAAACGAAAGCACTCGACCGTCATCTTGAGTCCAATTCAAGCGGTAACCAGACGCGCCATCTTTTGCGTGACTGCGTCGCCAGTGAATCACTTCCACATTGTCTTGGTCATAGATAACACCTCCGTCGTCGCGGAAATCAAACTCGTGTACCACTATGTCGTTGCCTGATGGGAACACATCAAATGCGTCGGTGTGCCAGTTCAACATTTGCTGCATGCCTTCAATCATATGACGAGTGCCATATTCTGGAGTCGCACCACTCGGACCATAAATGTTAAGCGGCTTTTCCCAGCGACCATTCCAACCACCAAATTGATACAGATAAGGTAACGAGCCGTAATGGTCTACGTGTAAGTGAGTAATGAAGATATGGTCGAGTTCATTCATCGCGACACCCGCCGCTACGTAGTTCGCAATTGATCCTTCACCTAAATCAAAGACAAAGTTAGAGCCGTTACCCAATTCGACGTATATCGAGGTGTTTGCCTGCCCCGGGCGAATCATTGGTGATGTCCCCATGAACGTGACACGCATTTCATCCGGTTGAACTTCTTCCGTGCGTGGGAACCAGTTGGCGCCCGACACCATGTGATCGCCATAAGGTGCAATGCCCTCAAACATCAGGCCTTCTTTCCAACCTGAATTGGTTTCTTTGCGATAGTCACCATTGTTTACACCGCCCATTAACACAGAAAGCACCTCTTCTTCTGAAGAGTACAAGTTCCCCTTAGGTTGAGTGCTCAGATACTCTTCAAGGGTTTCACCCTCGTGATATTCAAATTTCTCGAGTTTTTGAATATCAGAGTTAGTTTGCTTGGTGTTGTATTGCATCATTGGGTCAGCAGCAAAAGCGGTTGTCGTGATGATCATTGCTGTAGAGATGATTGATAATTTTGCGAAAGTTCTCATAGTTTCACCTATCGGTCTGAGTATTTAGTAAATGAATGAAGTTCCTTCCTCACTCCGATGCAAACAAGTTTATTAATAAACAGAACCTTGATATATAGTGTAAACTTTACTTAAAACCTCCATTTCATTTATGAGTTAATGATAACTCCACCATGATTTGGATGAGTGGCAATAAGAATAGAGGGAACTGAATTTGGACCTTAATCTACTGACGACATTTTTGGCCGTTTACAAACACAGCTCTATCACCGTGGCATCAGAGCAGCTCGATATTTCTCAACCCGCGGTAAGCGCGGCGATTAAGAGACTCGAAGGTGTCGTGGGCAAGGCTTTATTTGTGAGAGAAGGACGAGGTATCGCGCCCACTGGAGCAGCGGTATCACTCGCTAATAAGATAGAAGACCCATTGAACATCATTGGAACGGTTGAGCAGCAAAAGAATGACCTTAAAGTCTATTGCACAGAGAGCTTGCTTCATTTCGTTAGCCAGGTTGAAGGCGTAAGCTTTACGGAAGCGCCACTCGAAGAGGAAGAACTGTTTGATGCGCTTACTGCACAAAAAGTAGATATCGTCATTGATGTACTTTCGAGTAAGAAACACTCATTGATTGAAGAAACCATCGTCGATGAGGAGCCCGTGTGTCTGACTCGAATCAACCACCCTCGAATTGGTGAGACACTAAGTAAAGAAGAGTATTTCCAAGAGGAACATATTGCGCTCAAGATCAAACGCGCCAACATGAACACGGTCGAGTTTTTATCAGAGAGCGATATCGAGCCGAGAAAAGTCAGAATTGAAACCAGCTCAATTTCAAGCATGCTGATTTTGGCAAGCACGACAGATTATATCGCCGCTTCTACTCGCTCTTTTGCAGAAATGCTTGCACCAGCGCTTGGCTTACGCGTTCACCCTATCCCCATCAAATTAAGACCGATCACGTTTCGAATGCTCTATCACCGCCGCTACGCTAAAGACGAACAGCACATCAAAACCCGTGAAGCAATCAAATCAGCATTAAGGAAACATAAATGAAACTGAGGTTTTAACTAAAGTTAACCCTATTAATATAAATTCAGTTTAATCACATACTCTCTAGCAAGTTAATTCAATAGAACGACACTGGAGAATCCATGAAAAAACTTAACCTTATTGCTCTACCACTTACGTTACTCAGCAGCGCAGCGTTTGCGACTTCGACTCAAGTTTACATCGAACAAAACGTTGCCTCTAATGCTGCTGATAACGGTGTCTACACCACAGAAGCTGGCGCATTAATCGATACCTCAGAAAATGGACAAGTCTATATAGGTTTTGATGACCAGGGTTGGCTAGCCGCGGGTTACGGACACGACTTTCACATCAGCGAATCCTTCACGTTCAACCTATACGGTGAACTCGGTAAATGGGACAACGGTGAAGAGTTATTAATCGAAGGTATTATCGATTATCAAGTGAACGACAACTTCAATGTATTCGGTGGATTGGGATATAACCAGTCAGGGCAAGTACTCGAGAATGTAAGCGACACCACGATCAACACCAATAAGTTCATCGCCGGTGCGGGGTACTCACTCGCAGGCTGGGATTTAGCTTATCAATACACTCACGAAAACAGTGATGGATCCAATGGCGGGTTTACCCACAACGATGACAACGTAATCTTTCATCAAGGCGACTACCGTACCAATGAGCACGAAGTCGTTCTCTCTAAAAGCATCGACGACTGGACACCCTACGTGAAATACACCTATTTCAACACCAACGAAGGTGACCTTTACTTGAACGGCCAATCGATGGGCCCGATCGACAACGACAGCATCATCACACTTGGTTTGTCTTACGACTTCTAAATATCTCAGATTCAATTCTCATAGGCAGATGGATTTGCCCACCTTTCGAGGGCACTACTATGAAAATTACTTCTCAACGTAACAAAGCCATTAATATCGCTGCAGCGATCAGTATCGTTTTGTTTTCTGCGATTCCCACCTACGTAAGTGCTGATCACTTAGACTCCCATTATCTAGAGCCGAGTTATCTAGAAACCAGCTATCTAGACTCCTCCTTCGTCGAATTCATGACACCAGATTTTGATCAGGGGTATCTTAACGATGAGATTAAGCAAAACCTTACTCTGGAATAATTCTTCAACACATTACAAAACGTTATATAGCTCTTGTTTTCTATATAACTCTCATCTTGTTATAGAGCCGTGCTGAGTGATTAAGACTCCGTTCCTGAATCACTTTTTCTAGGCTGATGACATTCAAAACCGCAAATGCAGACGCTAAAAAAGACACCACACTCGTCAAAAAGTGTGGTGTCTTGGTTATTATTGCAAGGCTAATTAACTAACAATAGTTAAGATTAGTTGGCTGGACGCCAAACGCCCCATTTGTCATTTTCGTAAGTCGCTTTAGGGTTAGTACCACCTTGAACCCACCATTGTGCTTTCCATGACTGGTTCGAGTAAGTCACGACTTCGCCACCAAGGTAAGTCGCTGATGAGTCCCACGTACCTGGATCTGGCGTAGGGTCTGGGTCTGGGTCTGGTGTTACGCCACCGTCATCAGCAATTACTTCAAAAGTGAAGGTTTCAAAACTGTCGCTTTCAATCGAGCTAGCCATAAACGATAAAGTTTCGTTTGCAGTGATGCCAGTGGTATCAACTACGATAGAAGCCGTGCCGTTATTTTGAATGCTTACAGAAGTACCTTGAGTTTGAGTCAATGTCGCCGCTTCGCTTGTTGAAATTACAACTTTGTCGCCAGCATTCACTACGTTGTCACTCTTCACTAGCTCGTAGATGTCGCCTTTTAATGGTTCAACACCACCGTCGCCACCATCAATCAGTGTTAACTGACCAGAAGCACGGCTATCTTTTGAGTTAAAGAAGTTACGTGAAGGATCGTTTTGGAAGTACATGTAGTGCTGCATTTCAGCGTGCCAATCACCAATGAAGATCGCGCCATCTTTAAACTCTTCGTGCCAGCCGTTAATCTCTGAAGCCAACAAGCGAGCCCAATCGTTAACGTTTGAAGCGTCGATAACGATGTCGAAGCTACGCGCGACTTCACCGTACTTGTTGATGATGTCGTACTTAACCGTATCACCAATTTCTGGCGTACCAAACTGGTCAGAAACAAACAGGTCGCCACGGACTAGATCAGGTTGAGGTGTAGGCTCTGGTGGAGGGGTTGTGCCACCCGCGATAGTGATGTCTGAACAGTTGTAGAAGCCTTCGCCCGCAGCATCATCACGTTGCCAACGAACGAATAGAATCGCATCGCCAGAACGGTCTGAAGGAATAGTGACATTAATGCGGTACTTGCCGCCATTAACCGGAACGTTACCCTCTTCTTGGATAAGATCTAAGTCTCCCCACGCTAGGCCTTTGCTTAGGTCCGCGTTTGGTTTCGTTAGGTAGAACTCCCAGAAAGAAGGGTTGTGTGGCGCTGTCGCATTGAATACATATTCAAACGTACCAGTATTTAGCTCGGTACGAGTCCAACCAGTATGAGGCGCACCCATGCCGCGTTTTTGCGAATCGTTGGCATAACATAACGTGCCGTCAGGAATCGCCGCTTTTACAGCATTGATATTATTGAAATCTTGGACATTTTTCGCGTACTCGTTACGTTGAACAAACGGGTATGAACCCGAAATGTCTTTTGCTTGAGCACACGCAGCATTAGGTGGTGTACCCGACCAAATCCCGCCTTGCTCGTAACACGTGTTCTGACGCGCGCTTGGAAACTCAGACCAACCATGAGCATTTGCCACTGACGGCACACTCGATAGCATAGCCATACCCACTGCTATTTTTAGAATATTATTATTTATTGTTGTCACTTTCCCACTCTCTATTATTTTACCCTAAACACAAAACCAATTGGTTACTAACCAACCAGCACTGTAATTCGAAGGTTTATAGTTTCCGACTTAAAGAACAACGAAAAATATATACGTCAATTTTATCAATAACAGCGGGTTTTATATTAATAGGAATCAGCATCACACAACTCAAACAAATGCGTTGTAGATAGATGATGTTGCTTCGAATTATGACATTTCAGTATTCTATGTTGATTGAGTGAACATTATTCGGAATGAATAAAAAAGCGGCTTTATGATTAAGCCGCTTTGGGGATATAAAGGCGTTAGGTAGTAAGAAGATATTTAATAACGGCTATGCATGCCCATGCGATGTGACATGTCATCGTCCATACGACCGCCCTTCCAACCGCCGCCACCCAATAGATTAAGTACATCTCGCGCTGTGTAGTCTTCTCCGCCAAAGAAGTCATTAGACACATCATTACGCAGCAACTGAATAGTTGGAGCTAATTCAACAGCAAGATCTTGTGGATCCGCAAACAAGGCTAAAGCAATCTGTTGTTGGCGTTTACTCAACTCACGAGAACTTGTTTCAACCTGCCCAATAGAGAAGAAATCACGGCTTCCGTAGCTCTTCACCATCTTTGCAGACAATGACTTAATCACCTTTTTGATTCTTCTTCTTTGGATGTATCTAAACATATTTGCTTCCTTTACTAACTCGCCTTAAACCCAATGAGCAGCTTAACTAATTAGTCTTTTAACCAAACAAAAGATAGGTCTGATTGTCGACTGAGATACTTTTGACTTCGGTGTTGAACACGGACTCTAGCTGATCAGGGGTAAGCACTTGATCAGCTGAGCCTGATGCTTGAAGTACACCTTTATCGAGCAACAACACTTGGTCTGCGTGTCTTAGTGTTCTGTTCAAATCATGGTTAGCCATGATCACAGCGATGCCCTTCTCTGCCACTCGTTCAATGAGCTTGTACAACAAGGCTTCTTGAGCAATATCCAACGGAGCTGCGGGTTCGTCGAGGATCAGCAGCTTCGCGTATGGGTTAAGTGTCGGCCAAATTTGCAGGCACATTCCCGCCAAACGTACGCGTTGCCATTCACCACCAGACAGTGTCTGAATTGAGCGATGAAGTTTGTCTGCAATGTCTAGCATCTGGCTGATTTCTTCCAAAGCTGCGTTGATTTCAGCATCAAGGCCGTGTGAGGAGCTTGGCAGTGACAATGCAAGATATTGGAACACTTCTAAGTTGAAGGCTGGCCTTGCGCTTTGGCACAAGTAAGCGCGATGCAATGATAAATCTTGTAAAGACAGCTCCGACAAATCCTGCCCGTCGATCTTTATATCGCCTTTGTAACCATCACCAATTCCAGATATCGCTTCGAGCAAGGTACTTTTACCGCTGCCATTAGGGCCGATAACGTGAGTCACCTGCCCTTGCTTGAGCTCAAATGATAGTGGTAATAAACGAGCGCCGACGCTCAGGCTCTTAATTTGAATCATGATTTTTAATTAACATCCAAATGAAGATAGGCGCACCGATACTGGTGGTCATCACACCCAAAGGCAGCTCTGCGGAATCTAATAAGGTTCTTGCACAGATATCAGCAAACACCAACAACGCAGCGCCAGCAACGGCAGACAAAGGAAGAAGGTATTTGTTATCAGTACCAATCGCTAAACGCAACAAGTGTGGCACAACCAAGCCAACAAAGCTGATCACGCCACCTAAAGCTACCGCGCAGCCGACTAAAATAGACACGGCGAAAATTAGACGCCAGCGCAATCTCGATACGTTTACGCCTAACTGTGCGGCATGCGTTTCGCCAATCATTAACTTATCTAGCTTACTACCTTGCAGGCACAGCCAAATAATCACGGGGATCATCACCAACGTGAGCGAGTGTTGATACCAAGTGACGCCACCTAAGCTGCCCATCAGCCAATACATCAATAAGCGTAGACTTAAGTCATCACTAAAATAGAACGCCCATGTCACCATCGCGCCAGAAAGAATGCCTAACGCGACACCCACTAGCAGTAATTTAGCCGTGGTGAGTCGCATCGTTTTTACCATGCTCACCAGTATCACGGTGAAACAGAGCGAGCCTAAAACGGCGGCAATCATGAACAGTTCTGGAGTCGGAGCAAACGGCAAGAAGAACAGCACGATAACCATCGCCAAACTTGCACCACCAGAAATGCCGAGCACACCGGGCTCTGCTAATACGTTACCCAATAAGACTTGTAAACTTGCGCCAGATACGGCTAACCCTGCCCCGATAGCAATAGCCGCCAATAGTCGAGGTAAGCGTAAATCAATCAGTAGTTTTTGTTCTAACGTGGACAATGTGCCCAGAGGGGAAATGAAAAGATCGCCAACCATTAGGTAAATCGCACTCAGCGCGACAAGCAGTGCTGCCATCAGATAAATGGCTCTAGTCCATTTGCGCTGTTTTTGGTGAAGAAGTTGTTGGAAATCCATATCAAGCTACTTTGAAAATGTTCGCGTAACCTTACCTGTATCCCCAAATAAACTCAAGGCTCACACCGTAATGTGAACCTTGATATTTCAACCAGTTGAGCGGTTGTTTTCGTCGTTTAAACCCGAGTCGATATTAATCGTACACAAGCTGACCATGGTCGAATCGCGTTTCAACTTCACACACCATTAAGGCTGCTCGTTGACCGATAGCAACATTACGATTAGGGAACACCACCGCTTCGTTTTCATTCTTAGCCATTAACGGTTTATCACCATCATGACCGAATACTTCACCGTGCTTGAACGCGGTAAAGTTCTCTACAGAATCTGAGAACATGAAATCGAAGTCATCATGTAAACGAACAATGGTTCTGCTCACGCGATAAGTGATGGTTCGCTTAGGTAAATGCTCTGGCTCAACTTCAGCAATCAAGTTACGCATCGCCAAGTCAAAAGCCGTTAGCTTATCAAGTTGGTTCTCACCAATTCTCGCGACCTGCCCTAGTTCCATTGTCAGTGCTTGCGCTTCGAAGTTTTCAGCACTGTACCAACTGAATGTACTGGTTGGCGCATTTGACAACAACACTGCTTCCACGTGCGCACTGTTAATGAAATCAAACAGCTCTTTACTGCGTACTTCGTGGCGAACTTTAGGGCTCACTGCAAACGAGTAATGCTTAGATAAACGGATTGCACAGTGCAAATCTAGATGCCAACGAGTGGCAGGTTCCGTTTCTTTGTAAAACTCAGTCACCAAGAACTTCAAGTTCTTCGCGATATCCACTTCTCGATTGCTCTCGTACTGCTTTTCATCAAACAGACGATTCATGTTCACATCAAGAAAACGAGTATGCGCGTTAGTGGCTTCTGGGTGAGCTATGATAAACAAGCATCTCGCGTTTACTACTTGGAAACCTGTTTCAATATCCTCAATGAGCTTATCGATCAGCTCCATTGGTGAAGTTTCGTCGCCATGAACACCGGTTGAAAAAATGATGTTCTTGGTTTCAGAATTAAAATCCGCGGGAATCACTTCCAAGACACCGCGTTGATGAAGCTTAATTTGAACACCGTTACTCAGTACGGTCTGTCCTGCAAACACTTCTTGCTCAAGATCTAGGCTGTCAAAAAGAAATGATTGGCGAAAGAGGGTCTTCGTCATGCGCTACTCCTTAATTGCACGGCCGTATGTTAATAAATTGTACATAGAAATTGTGTTGCTAGGATCGCACTTATCAACAGAAACTCCGTTATCACTCACAAATACTACCCATATATTTTTATATTACCTGCTGACTTTACTAACCGACATCTGTTCCAAATAACTTTCTCTATTTAAAGAGACTTTTGGTTGTTTCGGCTTTTCTCAGGTTATGCCAGCAAGATAAGAGCCACGTAAGCTAACACAGCTCTTACCTGCTATGAACAGATTGAGATCAATTAATCTTCCTGATCGAGCAATCTTTCAAATTCATCGATTTGAACTTTGACCATGTCGATGCTTTGTTGCCAAAAATCAGCTTGAGTCAGGTCCATTCCTAAGTGCTTTTGAACGACTTCTTCCGCCATCATGCTGCCCGTATCACGAAGCAACGAAACGTAATCGCCGTAGAATTGCTCACCTTTCGCATCGCGCTGAGCGTAAACACCTTTACTGAACAGGTAACCGAACAAGTATGGGTAGTTGTAGAAGCTTACTTGAGAGATGCTGAAATGCAGTTTGCTCGCCCAGAAGTAAGGGTCAGCTTCTGTCATTGCATCGCCATACCACTCTTTCCAAGTCGTTTCCATCAAGTCACACAGCTGCTGAGCCGTTAGCTCACCTTTTTCACGCTGCTCGTAGAAGGCTTTTTCGAATTCGAAACGCACTGGAATGTTCACCATTAAAGCGAGTGAAGAAGACAACTCTTCCCATAACATCTCAAGTTTCTCGTTACGTGTTTGAGCTTGTTTTAACAAATGGTCTCTAACGATATTTTCAGCAAAGATCGAAGCGGTTTCTGCTAGCGTCATTGGGTAGCGTGTTTGACACAACGGCATGTCTTTCATCACCCAGTTGTGGAACGCGTGGCCTAACTCGTGTGCCAATGTCATTAAATCTGAGCGGCTACCGCTCCATGTCATGAACACAAGCGGAGTGCGTGTCGCGGCAAACTTAGTGCAGTAAGCGCCTAAACGTTTGTTGGCTGCTGGTGCGGCATCAATCCAACCATTATCAACCATCAAAGCGACAAAATCAGCCATCTCTGGATTTACTTCAGCGAACGCAGTTTTGATCACGTCGATCGCCTCATCAAATGGGTAAACCTTAGATTCAGCGTCACCCAGCGGCGGCATCGCAGCTAAGTGGTTCCATGGCTTCATTTCATCTAGCCCGTGAACTCTTGCCATTAACAAACCTGCTTTCTGACCAACAGCTCGATTAGCTTTCGCTACCGACATCATGGTGTCTAGCGTTTCTGGCACAATGCGGCTGCCGTGTAGGCTTGGATCTAGGAAATGCACATCGCTAATCTTCGAACGCTTTTTGTTTTCAGTCAGTCGCCAACCCGCCAATGCATTTAGAATCGAAGCAAAAGACTCTTGGTGCGTTTTCATCGCACCTTGAACCGCGCGCCATGCTGGTTCTTGTTTGTCGAATTCGCTGCCGTACAACAAGCTCGCCGCTTGTGAGAAACCAAGCGCTTCTTCTTTACCATCAAGTTTTAGCGACAGTTTCAAAGAGCCCGTTAGGTTGTCGTATAAACGACCCCATGCATCACGGCCATCCACTTTCATTGCTGCTAACAGCTGTTCTTCAGCCACACTGAGTCGGCTGCTTGAAAGCTTACGTGAACTCTCAATCGCGAAGCGTTGGCCTGCAACATCTGCACTCTCGTGTTCTAAAACCGCATCAATAAACTCTGGTTCAGCGTGAATCAGCGTGTCTTCATAAGGGCTAAACGCTTGAGACATTTCAGAGTTAAGCTTTGCAACACGGCCAAGCAACGCTTTGGCTTCTGTGTGGGTCGCGTCTACCGAAGCGTGACAGTTAGCAAAGGTGCTAATTGTGCTCAGTAGCGTACCTGCCGCTTCTGAAGTCTGAATCGCGTTTTGCATCGCTAGAATGATATGACGCTTTTCAACGTGTAGGTTCAACAGCTCAATGCACTGCTGAATGAGTTCAATGTCCTGTTCGATTTTTGCATCATTAAGATCGCTATAAGCAATGCTTAGATCCCAACTTGGTGTTGTCATGACTAAATTCCTTTCACGTAGGTAGTAATACCAATCAGGTATAGCGGCTGTGAACGCCGCTTTATACTTCTATTTATATTTCTGTTTCTATTTACAGATCTAAAAGATTGTTAATTCTTAAACTGTGTTTTTTGAACACTCAGAGAACAGGTATCCCTATCGATTTAACGCTGATAAAGCTCTGCGCAAACTGAGTGATTTGAATATGCGTTATCGATGCGTTTTCTATCGATAACTTCGAGTACAAACTCGGGTTTTTCCAATCAATATTAAGGCAGTGCGCTAGCAGTATGCGAATCACACCACCATGAGTAACCAACAATATGTTGTCACTTGAATCATTCAAAAGTTGCGACCAAGCTTGAGTTACTCTGTCGTGGAAGCTCTGTAAACTTTCTGCGCCAGTTAATTGATGATTAGCAGGGTCTTTCCAAAAGGTTTCTAACATTCCCCACTTGTCTTCAAGTTCATCAAATGGGACACCATCTACTTCACCGAAGTTCATTTCCTGAAAACCCGATGCAACTGATAAAGGCACAGACATACGCTCTGCAAACAAGCTCGCGAGATCACCACATCGTCTTAGTGGAGAGCTAACCACGCTATCAAAGGTAATGTCTTGTGTAGTTAGTGCCTCACATATCTGTTCTTGAAGATCAGAGTTGACCAGCACATCAGATAAACCATTGAGCGCAGCTTTTCCTTCGACTTTGCCATGTCTTAACAAATAGATGTTTTTGGTTGTTCCATTGACCATGTGTGCGACCTAGCCTTGAATATCAAGCAAGTGATTAGATGGTTTTAAGTGCAGCGGCAATCCGGCAGCAACCAGCGTGACGCGCTCAACGACGCGAGCTAGCGCTTGGTTCATTCGTCCTGCATTGTCCACAAACAAGCGAGACACTTTACCCAGCGGCACCACACCTAAACCGACTTCGTTAGAGACCATGATAATTTGCGCCGGACTTTGCTCGACGCTTTTGACCAATACTTCAACCACGGCTTCAACCTGTTCATTAGTTGCGTCATCACCCAGTTCAAAGATGATGTTGTTCAACCACAAGGTTAGGCAATCAATCAATACCACATCTTCTTTCTCAAAAGACTGCAGTTTTTCGGCTAATTCGACGGGTACTTCATGCTCAATCCACTGCTCGCCACGACGTTGTTGATGGTGCGCGATTCGTTCTCGCATTTCATCATCAAGATATGTCGCTGTCGCAATATAATTGAGGCGTCCATTTGAACATGCTTCAAGCGCACATAATGCTTGTTGCTCTGCAAAACTCGACTTGCCAGAACGAGCTCCACCCAATACCAAATGGCTGTTTCGCTGACTTGCTTGATTAATTTGATTAGCTTGAAAAGTTTGATTCGTGTTTGTCATAGGAAGCCGTTATAGAAAGCCATTGTAAAATGCAGTAATGAATACAAGGTAAGTAAGCAACTCCATCAACTGTTGAGCTGCCCCCAAGCAATCGCCAGTAAAACCGCCAATTCGAGCCATTAACCACGTTTTAAAACCTATTCTGAACAGATAGGCGACGACAGATAAAACCAAAGCGAATTCAAGACCAAACCACAGGCTAGGCAGCACGCCTACCAGCAACAAGAAGACAAGTTCGCCTTTGGTTTGCTTGTTGGCCAATGGTTTACTTTTACTGGTATCTAAATCACTGACATAAGGCATGTCGTAAATTAGCGATGCAGCAATCGCGCGGCTAAAGGTATAACTGGTCACGATTACCATAAACAGTCCCGTCATGCTTATGAGTTCATTCAACAGCACCCACTTGCCAAGCAGAGCCATAATCAGAGCAGACGCACCATAAGTACCGATTCGACTGTCTTTCATGATGGTCAAACGGCGTTCTAGGGTCATGCCGCCACCAATGCCATCGGCCATATCAGTCAAACCATCTTCATGGAATGCGCCAGTGAGCATCAGGCTAAAACTCATCATCAAAAAGATCGCTACTGCACTCGGCAGTACCACATCAAGTAGCAAGAACACACCGCCACACAGAACACCAAGCAACAAACCAACCGTTGAAAAGTAGCGACCAGAACGGTTCATTCGCTCTGTAGAATAGGGCGTGTTTTTCGGCATTGGCAAGCGAGAAAAGAAACCCATCGCCAGCGCAAAAAGCTCCCACTGATAAGTAACTCGATCTTTCAACGATCTTTCTGGTGCATAACTCATTAAACCGTGACTCCAGCACTTTCGAAGCTCGCCATGTTGTTATAGAACTCGGCTGCCGCACGAATGATTGGCATAGCTAGCGCAGCACCTGTGCCCTCGCCTAGTCTCAATCCAAGATCGAGCAGTGGCTCAGCGTCGAGCAGCTCTAACAGAATTTTGTGTCCTGACTCTTCAGAGCGATGGGCGAAGATCATATAGTCTCGGCAACTCGGTTCAATTAAAGTCGCGACATACGCCGCAACCGACACGATAAAGCCATCGACTAATACTGGGGTTTTGTTTTGGTAAGCGCCAAGGAAAGCACCGACCATTTGAACGATTTCATAGCCACCGACTTGTGCGAGTACCTCTTTAATATCTTTAACTTCATTCGCATCTAAACCTTTGCAACGCGCGACACCTTGCTCAACCACAGCCACTTTACGTGCAAGCTGTTCATTGTTGATGCCAGTGCCTAGGCCAACACACTCCGCTGCAGCACGATTCGCTAATGCACTTAAGATCGCTGATGCGCTGCTGGTATTTCCGATACCCATTTCACCAAACATGATGATATTGGTGCCATTCGAAATGGTTTTAGATACAAGATCTGTACCCAGTTCAATCCCACGTTCAACCGTTTCTAAACTCATTGCCGCTTCATTGGCAAAGTTATTGGTTCGCGTACCCAAACGCTGAGAGATCAACATGTCACTGTCTGATTCCACAGGCAACAATATCCCCGTGTCGACTACCGTGATATCGATATTATTCACCGCACAGAAGCAATTGATCGCCGCGCCATCGCTTAAGAAGTTCAACACCATCTGTTGTGTTACCGCGCTTGGAGCAATACTCACGCCTTCGTCAGCAATGCCATGGTCGCCAGCAAAAATGATGATACTTGGCTTATTCAATTCGATGTGTTCAACCGCCGCTTCTTTGCCTTGGCTCTGAATCAATGCCAGTTGATGTGCGACTTTTTCGAGTAAACCAAGGGCACCGAGTGGCTTGGTTTTTTGGTCAATTCGGTGTTGGATGTACTGCGAGTATTGGGTATCTAACATAGTTTTTAAAAACGCTTATTCTGGGTACGTTGATTTAGGGACTGCTACTTAAGGATTGTTACTTAGGGCGTGCGACAGAAAACACATTGGAAAGCGTCGCGTATTCACCGCCACCAAGGCGAGACAAAGGGTCCAATGCCAACGCATCAATCTTAAGACGTTCACTCTCTTTATCGATCACGTCTTCGGAAATGTACACGGTTTCGACTTGAGCAAAGATGAGGCTTTGTGGCACCTCTCCAACCTCTTTTACTTCGTATAAGGTGCAGCCAAAAGCGACCGCGCACTCTTTCACTCTCGGTAAAGAGAAGCCTTCAAATTCAACCAGCTCAATGTTATTCGCGGTGACTTCCGAATCACCATGTTCAAGGGTAGCTGCTGTCGCCGTCATGGTTTCGGCAGAACTTGAAGAAGCAATGTGAATCACTAGCTTACCCGTTTCTAGGGCATTACGAGTGGTATCTTTGATTTCGCAGGACGGCTTCTTCCCAACCGATAACATCAGTAACGGCGGATTACTAGAAACAGGCGTGAAATAAGAGAAAGGCGCGAGGTTGTACTCTTGGTCAGAAGATTCCGTCAATGCCCACGCAATCGGGCGAGGAACAACGGTTTGTGTCATCAGGTGATAAATCTGAGTGGGAGCAAGAGTATCAAGCTTGAGGTTCATAGCACGTCCTTGGTCTATGTGAATTACGACTCAGTTTACGTGTTAAGCAAGTCTGTATCTATGGCTATGTGGCAGAAACCGCAGAGAGTGTTCTTAATTTAAACAGATCACACTGGTTTTTTCTCAGATTGACAGTCAAATTGACGAACCCTAAAACACAAATAATACTGATAATAGATTTATCAATAACTTACATTTTGGCATCGTTTATGCTTTATCTAAATTACTTATTAATCTCTCCATTGATAAGTACCCATACAGTGAATGCCCACAACACTGACGCTACACGAAGAAAGACAATCGATTGAAAGACAAAACAGAACAACGATTTAGGAGGTGTAATGATTCCAAATTCAAGTAAAAGAAAACCAAATAAATCAAGTAAGAAAGCTAGCAAAAAGGTAAGGAAAATCCCACTGTCCTTTACCTAGTAAGAAGCAAGAAAAGTAACAAAGCCCGTCGCCCAGCGGGCTTTGTTATGTTTAACGCCTAACTTAAGTTTCAAACCGCATTTATCTTTCCCACCGCCATTATGTTTCATATCGTACTTATGCTTCAGACCGTACTTATGCGTCGAGCCAAACTAAATCATCTCTTTTTCCATAAACGGGCGACTCCCCACATAATACTGACCACTCGTTTAACAAACTTTTATTCGCTTAAAATTCAAACACTGTTTATATTAAACAAGCACTTGTGGAGTGAAGAAGGGATTAAAATGAGCATTTCTGGAGACAAAACATCGGTCGTGGTGGCTGGTGCAACCGGGTTAATTGGTCATCATGTGATGAAGTTGCTCATCGATGAACCCGCCGTTGATCATATCTATGCCCTATCTCGCCGAGCGTTAGATTCACAGTTTGATTCCAACAAGCTCCACACACTCATTCACAGCGACCTGCAAGTTACCAGTTGGGATGACACGAATGCGACGCCTAATCTTGGCGTTATCTGCTTAGGTACGACTAAGAAAAAGGCAGGATCAAAAGAAGCGCTTCGCAAAATCGATGTGGAACTGGTTAGCCAAGTCGCACAGTCGATGAAGTTTCTTGGGGTTCAACGCGTAGCGGTCGTTTCTAGCTATGGCGCTTCACCAGATTCCTATTCGCACTACCTTCGCTGTAAAGGACAAATGGAACAAAATTTAAAACGTATTGGCTTCAAGCAGCTTTTCATCGCACGCCCTGGGCCTCTGGTGGGTGAGCGTGATGAACCTAGAGCTGATGAAAAACTCCTGCAAAGTGTCTTTCCTCTGCTGTCTCCATTTATGCTTGGTAAGTTCAAAAACCTACGCCCTATTCAGTCGGAAGACGTAGCCAAAGCAATGTTGTTCCGGTTATTCGAAAATAATTTCCAAAATATCGAAATTTACTCGTCAAGTGACATGCTCAATTTATTGGCAAAATATCGCTAAAAAGCTCACCTATTCATCACAATGTTGAATATCCACCCATCCTATTGAGTGGATATTACTAATCGTTCTAATAAATTACTTTTCCTTATTTTAAGTTTTGTTACAGGTCGCTACTGTAGCTAACAGTATTTGCGCCCATATATCTAAGCGCCCTATCGATTTAAAGAGATTTATAAGGAAAACAAATGTCATTTTCAGCTATCGCTGCCTTAGCGGTATTCACTGGTATCCTCTTTTTTCTCTACGGACAGCAGAAAAAAGAAAACACACTTTCTCGCCTCGTTTTACTCGGTTTAGTATTTGGTAGCGCATTTGGTCTTGGTCTACAGCTGTTATTTGGTGAAGGCAATCCGGTCATCAACGAAACACTAGACTGGGTAAATATTGTTGGCCGTGGTTATGTTGGCCTACTGAAAATGGTGATCATGCCATTAGTATTGGTTTCAATGATTGCAGCAGTAGTGAAGCTTGAAAAAGGCGGCTCACTGGGCAAGATTTCTGGTATCACCATTTCTGTACTGTTAGCAACAACCGCGATTTCTGCGATTGTTGGTATTGTTGTAACGCAAGCATTCGGCCTGTCTGCTGAAGGTTTAACAGAAGGCGCTCGCGAAACAGCACGTATCGCAACACTTGAAAGCCGCATCGGTAGCGTTTCAGACCTAACAATTCCACAAATGCTGATCAGCTTTATTCCGACTAACCCATTTGCAGACCTAACGGGGGCTCGCTCTACGTCTATCATCGCGGTTGTTATCTTTGGTGTGCTAACGGGCATCGCTGCTCGTAAAGTGATGGCAGAGAAAGAAGAACTAGAATCTCCAATCCGTACTTTCGTTGAAGCGTCACAATCTATCGTTATGCGCTTAGTTAAGATGATCATGGCACTAACGCCATACGGCATCGCAGCGTTAATGGCGAAGGTAGTTGCAACATCAAGTGCTTCTGACATCCTCAGCCTACTGGGTTTCATCGTTGCATCTTACGTTGCGATTCTACTGATGTTCGTCGTACACGGTGTGTTGGTTTCTTTTGTTGGTGTAAACCCGAAAGAGTACTTCCAAAAGATCTGGCCTGTACTGACGTTCGCTTTCACGTCTCGTAGTTCTGCAGCAACAATTCCACTGAACGTTGAAGCTCAAATCACTAAGCTAAACGTGCCACCAGCGATTGCTAACCTGTCTGCCTCTTTCGGTGCGACGATTGGTCAAAACGGTTGTGCGGGTATCTACCCTGCAATGCTAGCAGTCATGGTTGCGCCTACAGTTGGCATCGACCCAATGGACATCAACTTCATTCTGTCTCTGATTGCTATTATCACAGTGAGCTCATTCGGTATTGCTGGCGTAGGTGGCGGTGCAACGTTCGCGGCGCTTATCGTACTTCCTGCTATGGGCCTTCCTGTAACGATTGCAGCACTGCTTATCTCTATCGAGCCACTTATCGATATGGCACGTACGGCGCTTAACGTATCTGGTGCTATGACAGCCGGTACGATCACAAGCCGCCTATTAGGCAAGAAAGACAAGCAACAAGATCTGGAACAAGCGAACGCTTAATGGGTTCGATTGATTCAAGCACTTGAGTCTCGTTAAACAAAAAAACCGATGCACATGCATCGGTTTTTTATTATCTGTTACTTCTAACTTCCATTACTTCACGAGCAACAGCTTAGAACACAAGTTGAATGACTTTTTCGGCAAGTGCTTCATCGTCGTCTTCACTTAATCCGCTGACACCAATAGCGCCAATCACCTGCCCATTTAATTCAATGGGAACACCGCCTTTAAAGCCAGTGATCTTTGGGTCAGTCCAGTAACTTAAGTCTTTACCAGTTTCTCTCGCCCAAGCACCTAAGTTACCGCTTGGCTGTCTATCTCTTGCAGATGTATAAGCTTTGTTCTGTGCTAACAATCCGGCTTGAACACTCACATTATCCATGCGAATAAACGCCAGTAACTCACCGTGCGTATCACACACGCTCACCGCGATTGCTTGTTGATTACGCTCAGCAATGTCTAGAGCGTTAGACACCAGTTGTTGCGCGATCTTTTGATTCAACATATTCATTCCTTATGGCAGTGCTTGACCACGTGAGTACACGTATAGGTTGTACCACTCTTCACGAGACAGGTTTATCTGAGTCGCGACTGCCGAAGCTTTGATTCGCTCTAGATTTGTGGTGCCAATTACAGGTTGGATACGAGCAGGGTGACGAAGCAAAAATGCCAACACAATCGCTTCACTTTCTACGCCATATTGGTTCGCTAACTGAGCCACGTAGTGCGCTGTCTTTTTCACGTTTTCATGTTCTGAATACAAACCTTGCTCAGCAAATCGGCCTTGTGCCAAACAGCCCCAAGCTTGCAGTTGGATGTTATTCAATTGGCAATGTTCAAGAGTGCCTGCGGCGAAGTCTGATTGATGGTGCCCTTGCGAGTTAATCATCACCCCATCATTCAACCAATCCAATTTGGCTAAGCTCATCTCAACTTGATTCGCGACGATGGGTTGCCCAAGCGCAGATTGCAGGTACTGAATTTGATGGCTGTTCATGTTCGACACACCAAAATAATCGACCTTACCTTGCGCTTTTAAGTTCTCTAACGTTCTTGCTAGCTCATCGAGTTCCATCAAAGGATCAGGGCGGTGCAATAACAGCACATCAAGCTTTTCAGTATTCAATCGATTGAGAATACCGTCTACCGATTGGCCTACCCAATCAGCCGAGAAATCATAACGACCAACATTGCCCTCGCCTTCAAAACGAATCCCACACTTAGATTGAATGAACATCTGTTCACGCAGATCAGGCGCTTGTTGTAATGCTTGACCAAAGGCTTGCTCAGCTTTGCTGAAGGTATAGATATCCGCATGGTCGAATAAGTTAATGCCCGATTCTAGTGCGGTGCCGATTACGCTTCGTGTTTGAGCAACATCCGCACTCGTCACCGGGTTGTCGTTCCAGCCACCACCTAACCCCATGCAGCCATAGGCAATTTGCCCAACATTCGGTAGATAATTTGATAATGGGATACGTTTTTTGTCATTCGTTTTGTTTGTAGATTCAGTGCTGTTCGTCATATCGATTCTCGCTTAGAAGATTTGCTGACCAGAAATATGCCTCTATCATATTGTTCTTTTTAAAAAACAGAATATGCTAGTTACGAAATGATTGTTTGATATGACGAACAATAGATTAGTAGGAATGCGCGAATGAACGAACACAAAAGAATTGAACGACTGATCCTGTTTGTAGAACTTGCTCAGCAACTCAACTTTACCAAGGCAGCCGAAAAGCTCGGTATCTCTAAGAGCTACCTTTCTGAACAGATCAAACGTTTAGAGAACGATTTACAGTGCCCGCTTTTGGTCAGAACCACTCGCAGTGTTCGTTTAACCCAAGAAGGCGAACGCGCGTTACAACAAGGCTTAACGATTCGCTCGCAAGTCTTACAGCTTGAACGCAGTGTTTCTGAGCAACACGACATCGTCAAAGGCCTATTACGCCTCACTGCGCCAAAGATGTTTACTGAGGTATATCTATTCGATATCTGCCAACAGTTTAGGCAGCAATACCCTGAGATTCGTTTCGAGATAAACAGTAGCTACACCAACTTTAATCTCAATCAAGATGATATCGATATCGCGTTTCGTGCCACCAATACTCCACCTGACAACATGGTGGCGAAACACTTGATTAGCTATCAGCATGATTTAGTCGCGACTCCTGGCTATCTTGATCAGTTTGGCCGCCCCAACAATGCCAACGACTTAAATGACCATCAATGCTTAGCAACGCTGCACCAAACCGAGTGGCCTTTAAAATCGGCAAATATTGATGTGTCCGGCTGGCTTTCAAGCAATGACAACCACTTACTTAAGCAACAAGCTATGGCAGGCGGTGGCATCATCCGTATCGCAAGTTATTACGTCGCGAAAGAGGTCGAGCTTGGAGAGTTAGAGCGAGTGCTGACTGATGAATGTCTGCAACAAGGCAACAGTATTTATCTGTTCTATCCGCAAGTTATTTATCCGGCAAAGAAACACCAAGTGTTCGTTAAATTTGTTCAGCATTACTTTGAAAGCTTAAGTCGATAAAATGATGCACAGCTCACTAGGGCTTGTTGGTTTCATCTGGCCAACATATTCGTCGTAGCGAGCTCTACTTCAACCTCTTCGGCTGAATGTGATACCAGTGAAAGTCGACTATATGGCCGATCTACTTTCAAGCCTACTCGTCCTAGTTCTTTTATTTTTTCTTGCTCTTACATTTACATTAATACCTAAACATTCACTCTACGAATCGTTTTTCATTGACTTAAAAATGAAATCATAACGACACACTAATTTGCGTAACTTAGGGTGCAAATAGGCAATCAGATTACAGTGCCTATCAGGAGGATGTATGAAACCAAATCGATCTACGGTACTCACTGGACATGTAAAACACTGCCCATGCTGCTCTACCGAACTGGTCATCAAAGACCACATTCACGTTTGCCCGCGCAATGAAATTGGCGACTGTTACTTCGATGGCTATGACCAACACGAACAGCGCGCTAATAC
Organism: Vibrio sp. 10N.222.49.C12; assembly: GCF_041475025.1. Lineage (NCBI taxonomy): Bacteria > Pseudomonadati > Pseudomonadota > Gammaproteobacteria > Vibrionales > Vibrionaceae > Vibrio > Vibrio sp. 10N.222.49.C12. The sequence goes on from NZ_JBFRVF010000030.1 coordinate 107,841, forward strand.
CGATTTTATCGATCATGCAAGTGCCAATGATAGCCTTGTTTACGGCATGTCAGAACACTAAGCTTTATTCAAGATTTGTTGAAGTCATTTCGCGCCAAAAAAAATGCAGCGCCAATCGAGTGATTGTTCGCTGCATTCTTAGATCCTGTAAACTTAGCTAACCAATAAAATGGAGCTAGGTAAAACGGATTACCACATTAGATCATCTGGGATCACGAAGTCTTTGTACGGGTCATCTTCGTCTACTTCGTCTGTGCTACCTGCCTGCGTATCAACGATAGATTCTTCGTCGCGCATAGCAATCTTGTTCGCTACTGCTGTTGGAATAACAACATAGCTCTCGCCTTGACGAGCAATACTTAGAATGCCTTTACTTAGTTGCTTTTGAGTCAGCTCTTCTACGTAAAGATATTTAACTAGCGTACCGTCGGTGAAGTTGTATTTGATCTCACCGTTCTTCTGTTCGATCTTGTTCATCTCAATCAGTTGCTTCACTTGAGCTTTAATTTCTTTGCTCAACTGTTGTTCTTTCAACTGTTGGTTTAGCTCTTTGTCTTTCGCTTGCTGCGCCAGTTTAGTTTCTTCAGCTGCCGCTTTTGCTTCACGAGACTGAACGCGAGACTTTTTAGAGCCTTTCTTCGCCTTCTTTAATTTTTTCTCATTTACCAAGCCAGCTTTAAGCATCTGCTCTTGGAGTGTTAACTTTGCCATGACTTTCCCAGTTCAGGATTAAAAACGGCACTATCATACCTGTTTTTGAGGTTTCTGTTTACTGAACAAGAGTAAATTACAGAACAATCGCAAAATTTATGCTGATAGCTCTAAGCTGTGTCCATATTCCCTTCTTGTTGCTCACAACCTCCACTTTACCGCGACACACAGTTTTCACTTAAGCACGCCAATATTGGCTGTTCCACCGACTCGAAAGCATTAACTGACCCTATTATTCGCGCGCGTACCACTTATCATTCCGATAAGACAATATGTTAATTTTCAATGGTTAATCAATTTTATAAAACCTTGGCATATATCTCATATTTGAATAAATGCCATAGAGTTATAACTCCAATGTCATAACTCTTTACTACGTTATTCTTTAAACCAATCAGTAAGGATAACGTGAAAATGAAAACTCAATGGACTTGCCTGAGTGCAATACTTGCATCAGCTTCATTCATTTCGACCTCTGCGATCGCAGACACCGACGTGTATCTCACCAATAACACCAATCAAGTGATGACCATTCAAGCCAACCACACTGGTACCGACCTGCTTCAACTCGGTGATGAGTGGCAACAGCATGTTGAACAGATTGGTCCTTGGGAGACGAAGAAGCTGATAAGTTTCAACCGCTGGACTGGTGTGAAATCTGGGAAGACCTATGAGTTTGACACTGTGGTATCAAACGCTGTGGGCGAAAGTGTCACGCTCAACCAAACCATGAAGGGACATTGGTATAACTCGACACTGCAACATGGTTTGAGTGCCGCAGACGTCAACCTAACATTGCATGACGATCGTAATATTCATCGCAGCACAACCGATGCGTTCGGGGTCAATGCAGAGCTAGCCCTCAAAGCCGATTCTACAGCGCGCTATGATGATATTTATTACACCATCACCCCACCAAAAGTGGATGAGCAACCAGAGCCGGATGCCAATACACTCAAGGTCATGACTTACAACATCTGGGCGCTGCCTGCCATCGCTTCACATATTGGTGACCGCTATGACCTACTCCCTCAATATGTAAAGGGCTATGACGTGTTGGCGCTTCAAGAGGTGTTTGCTAACGGCAGAGATGAGTTCTTGCGTGAGCTTGCGAAAGAGTATCCTTATCAAACTAAAATGCTCGATAAAGATGGGATTAACATATACGACGGTGGTGTGATCATTGTCAGCCGCTATCCTATCGTTAATGAAGCGCAGTATGTTTTCCCTGATTGCACGGGCACAGATTGCTTTGCTGATAAAGGTGTTAACTACGCGGAAGTGATCAAGAATGGTCAGGCTTACCATGTTTTCGGTACCCACACGGCATCATTCGATACGGACACCGCTCGTGATTACCGACAACGTCAATTCAAGCAGATGCGTGCACTGGCGCAGTCTCTGAATATCCCGGCATCAGAAACTGTGGTTTACAGCGGTGACTTCAACGTGAACAAGCTCAAGTTCCCAGGCGACTATCAACAGATGTTTGCTAACCTGCAGGCTGAAGAGCCACAATATTCAGGTTACACCGCTTCTACCTTTGACCCACGCATCAACAACTTTGCGGGAGAGCCTATGTCGGGTGGTGAGAATGTTGAGTATCTCGATTATGTGTTAGTAAGCTCGGAATATGCAGCCAAAACGCATAACGACAATCGCGTGGATGTCCCAAGATCAACAAGCAGTGAGTTATGGAAGCACTACAACCTTTCAGACCACTTCCCTGTTAGCGCCGTGATCAAGTAACTCGGTGAACCAATAATGCATCGAGTTATATTAATCCTAATGCTCGTCTTAACGGCGAGCATTATTTGCTATTCGTGGTCATCAAAAACGAACGAAACAGCGCTATCTTCTGCTCAACACACAGAACCTAAGCCGCGTGTTTCTACGACAACTAATGACGATAATTCCACGCCTACTGCAACCGCTAGTTCGGAAAACTCCGCATCGCACAGCAATCAAGCCCAAGCCGGAGCACTGGACGGTAAAATTCTTGCTGAAAACTTGAGTGAGCTTGAAGGCAAGGCTTTGTTCGATGAACTCGATGGGTTCTGGAAGCTTTGCCAACAACGCGATGACTGCGCAGAGCAACTCGCACGATTGAAATCAGAATTGCCGGGCATATGGTTTGAGTTACTGAGCGACTATCCGCAGCTATCGGCTGACTGGCAATTAACACAAAGCACTATCCCACTTGAATCCATAGAGACTCTTGAAGATCGTGTTGCCTTATTCAAGCAATCTGCACAACAAGTATGGGGAGAGTTGGCCCACCAGCTATTCGCTGACCAGTTTGCTCATCTGGATTTTACGCTTGACGCTAACACCCTTGAAAAGAACGAAGCGAGCCAGTTTTTGGCCAACTATCAAGATTTGCTTAGTGAATGGCAAAACAATACGGGCACGTTAAACGCCGAAACACAGCTTCAAAAATATGAACTGGCAGTATCTTTGATACCCAGCAGGTATAGCCCTGCTGAAGTAGCATCAGTCAAAGCCGACCTTCAAGATGCCTACTTAGATGAAGCGCAGGCCAGCAACATTGCCGCGCGAGAACAACAAGTCGCACAACAGCAACAAACCGTGATGAGTTATCACGAGCAACTGGATCAGCTCAAAGCAACCTTAGACTCTCAGCACTCATCAAGTTATGCCACTTGGACTCAACAAGATTGGGACAGTTATTATCAACAGCAAGTCACCGATTTCAGGGAGCAGTTCTTTAGCAAGTAACGCCTTAACTTAAACCATCACGAAACTGAGCGGGCGTTTTATTGAGCCAACCTTTAAACGCCCTTCTGAAATTTGCTGGGTCGCTATAACCGAGCCTTTCACCGATGTCATCAATGCTCATGGTTGTGCCGAGTAATAGCTCTTTGGCCAGCTCCACTCGAACTTCGGTAAGCAATATTTGGTAACTGGATGCATGGGTCACTAGCTCTCGCCTGAGTGTACGAGAGCTACAACCAAACTCATCCGCGAGTTGTTCAATATTCGGGAAACTGCCTGCGGTTTGATAAAAGATCGTTTTGATCTGGTTAGTCAGCAGATGCTCAGAGTCCAACGTTTCCATTATCGACTGGCAAGACGCAAGATAGCGCTTCAGTGTCGCTGCATCATGAGTCAATAAGGTTTGCGACAAAACCGATACATCAAAACGCAGTTCACAATGGCTCTGCTCAAAAACTACAGGGCACTGGAAACGATCGTCATAGAGCTTGGCGTAATTAGTGCGTGTATAAGGCAAAGCCAAAATATGAATATCCAACTCATGACCAGTCAGCTCTTTGAATAAAGAGACGATTGAACTCAAGAAATATTCACTGCAGAAAGGAAGCAGATCGCCCACTTCCAATGTGTTCTCAATCTGAATCACTGCTTGCTCGGAATCTAGAAACAATTTAACCGAGAAGATAGGACCGTTCAGGCGCAAATACTTGAAGCCCGACTTGATGGCCTCCCCGACATTTTGACTGGTTGATAGCGCATAACCCAACACACCAAAGTGGCTCAAGCTAGCGTGCTCTCCCAACCAAAGCCCCAAACCATCGTGAGGAAAACTCTGATTAGCCGCGCTAAACAACGAAAGCTTGTCAGCGTAAGTCAGCTTTCCATTCGGGTCTCGCCAATCCATGTTCGGCAAACCCACATCATTGAGTCTGTCTCTTGATCACAAGTC